>CANCRC010000034.1 GCA_947380435.1 Chitinophagaceae bacterium | reverse complement strand
TCATTTACCTTTTGCATAAGTGTGTAGCGATGTCTTTGTGCATTAATATATTCTACCGCAGGTATAAATCGATTGGTTCTAAAAGAGTTGGGCCAATCACTTTTAGTTTGTCTGGTAAGTATATCGTCAATATTTAATCTTGTCATTTCGTCAAACTGTGCAGCACATTCAGCACCAATAACTACATCCATGATATTGAAATTATATACGCCACTATCTGGAAAATTCACTGGAATTAATTGCACCCCTAATTTTTTAAATTCTTCTAATACTTTAAATTCATTTCTAGAAGTATCTTTTATTTTATCAAAATAATTTTTAGCATATCCAATTTTTAATTTTTTAATGTCTTTATTCGGTGTGTAATTAAATGGCATATTTACAGCACTACCATCTTTGCCATCGGTGCCATGTATATAATTAAATACAATAGCAGCGTCAGCAGCAGAACGGCAAATAGGACCTACTTTGTCTAAGCTATAACTTAATGCCATAGCGCCTGAACGGCTTACGCTACCAAAGGTGGGTCTTAAACCTGTAGCACCGCAAGTAGTAGATGGAGAAACTATACTGCCCCAGGTTTCCGTACCAATAGCAAAGGGCACTAAGCCTGCCACTGTTGCAGAAGTAGAACCTGCAGAAGAACCAGATGATCCATATTTTAAATTCCATGGATTTTTTGTTCTTCCCCCAAACCAATAATCGCCCATGGCTAAAGCCCCTAAAGTAAATTTAGCTACCAGTACTGCACCTGCATCTCTTAGTTTAGTATATACAAATGCATCTTCGTCAATGGTTTGATTTTGGTAAGGCGCAGCACCCCAAGTAGTCTTGGTGCCTTTTACAGCAAATAAATCCTTTAGGCCATAAGGTATACCATGTAATAAACCTCTATATTTTCCTTGCGCTAATTCTACGTCTGCTTTTTTTGCTTGCGCAAAGGCAATCTCTTCTTGTAAACTAATTACACATTGTAAAGTGTCGCCCCATGTTTTAATACGCTCAATAAAAAATTGAGTAAGCGCTAAGGAACTTATTTTTTTATTTTTAATTAAAGAAGCTAATTGTTCAATGGTGTAAAATGCTAAATCATTTTTATTAGCAGGTAATTGAACGGCATTGTCTAATTTCCAATCAATGGGTTTTTGTACTTTGTTAAAATGCATACCAGGAACCACCGGTGTTTGCCACATACTTAAGGGTACACTATTTGGCAAAGACAAATTATGCATTGCCTTGTAGTTCGCTAAATTGTCAATTACATCGGAGTATAAAGTATCTATTTCCTTAGTGGTAAAACTTAGGTCAAATATTTTAGAGGCACTAATTAAATCTTTTTTTTGAATGGATGTATCTTGAGCAGATGCAAAAAGACCAAGAGATAAAAGTAAGCTTGTAAATAGGATGCGCATAAATTAGTTTTTTAATTGCATCAAAGATAATATTACCTACTTGGTTTTGGGCGACTAAAATGTCTTTTTTGCCCACCATTTGCCATAGCCTTAGACCTAGCATGACCTGAATTGCCTCTTCCTTGTTGTTTGGCCTCTTTAATAGGATTAAAGTTGGTCATAGGGAAGGGGTGATTTTCTATAACGGGTATCTTTTTAGCAATTAATTTTTCGATGTCTTTTAAAAAGGCTCTTTCTTCCGCATCGCAGAAAGAAATGGCTGTTCCATTCGCGCCAGCACGTCCCGTTCTTCCAATACGGTGCACATAGGTTTCTGGAATATTTGGAATTTCATAATTCACTACATAGGCTAGTTCATCTACGTCAATACCTCTTGCTGCAATATCGGTGGCTACTAATACGCGAGTAGTTTGTGCTTTAAAATTTGTTAAAGCTCTTTGTCTTGCATTCTGTGCTTTATTGCCATGAATAGCTTCCGCCTTAATATTATTTTTTAAAAGTAGGTTTACTACTTTATCTGCACCATGTTTTGTTCTTGTAAAAACCAAGGCTGTTTTAATAGCTGTGTTTTTTAGAATTTCAATAAGTAATGCATTTTTATTTACTTTATCTACAAAGTAAACCGATTGCTCAATAATATCAACCGTAGAAGAAACAGGCGTAACACTTACTTTCAGTGGATGAAATAAAATAGTATTGGCTAAACTTACAATTTCAGGAGGCATGGTTGCAGAGAAGAAAAGTGATTGTCTTTTTTTAGGAAGTACGGCTAATAATTTTTTCACATCATGTACAAATCCCATATCCAACATTCTATCTGCTTCGTCCAATACAAATATTTCTACTTCTCTAATATTTAAATGCCCTTGGTTCATTAAGTCTAATAATCTTCCTGGTGTAGCAATCACCACATCCACTCCATTTCTTAAAGCAGTTACTTGTGGGCCTTGTCCAACACCTCCAAAAATAACAGTGCAGTTTAAACCTGTATGTCTTCCATAAGCATTAAAGCTTTCTCCAATTTGTATGGCTAATTCTCTAGTAGGCGTAACAATTAAACTTCTAATTTTTTTTCTTCTCTCCCCGGTTTTGTTTTTAACTAATAACTGTAAAATAGGGAGGGTGAAAGCAGCTGTTTTACCAGTACCTGTTTGGGCACAACCCAATAAGTCCTTGCCTTGTAAAACAATGGGTATTGATTCTGCTTGAATGGGAGTGGGGGTGGTATAACCTTCTTCCTGAATGGCCTTTAATAAAGGCTCTATAAGACCTAGGGTCTGAAAATTCGTGTTCATAATAGACTGCAAGGTAGTGCATTTAAATTTGGGCACTTAATTTGAGAGCTAATGGAAGGCTAATGTTGGGCTATGCTTACTTTCTTACTAATTTATAAGATGTGTGTACTATCTCTTTAATGAGGGCAGAAGGGACATGTCTATTGAGGTGTAAAGTGTTCCAATGTTTTTTATTCATATGAAATCCTGGGAAAATAGCATCTGGATATTCTTCTCTTTGTAGAATAATATCTTCAGGATCTGCTTTATAATTCATTGTGGCAGGTAGTGCCATTAAATCTAAGATTATAAAAATTTTCCCTTTAGTTTTTAATACCAAATTGTTTTCACCAAAGGGGAAACATTCTTCTGTATCTGGAAGCGAAAGGGCGTAAATTCTAATTTCATCTATTTCCATACTACTCTACGGTTACACTTTTGGCAAGATTACGAGGTTTATCAACATCAATACCTTTAGCAATACCTACATAATAACTTAGTAATTGCATAGGTATAACACTTAATAAGGGAGCAATGACTTCATCTATTTCAGGAACAAACATAATATTATCTGACATAGTAGGTAATACCAAATCCCCCACACTAGCCACTGCAATAATTTGTCCTTTTCTAGCTTTGATTTCTTGAATATTGGATACTACTTTATCATAGTACATATCCTTGGTGGCAACAAAAACTACGGGCAAGGTTTCATCTACTAATGCAATTGGTCCATGTTTCATTTCTGCTGCAGGATAACCTTCTGCATGGATATAGGTAATCTCTTTTAATTTTAAAGCACCTTCTAATGCAATAGGAAAATTATAGCCTCTACCTAAATATAAAAAGTCTTTAGCATCTTTAAATTTCAAGGCAATTTTTTCTATCACAGAAGTATTGTTTAGTATTTCTTTTACTTTTTCTGGAACCGATGCTAATTCATTTACTAAATGCACATATCTTTCTTCCGTAATACTTGCTTTAAACTTTGCCATTTTAAGTGCCATCATGGCAAGCACGGTTAATTGTCCGGTAAAGGCTTTCGTACTAGCTACTCCAATTTCAGGGCCTGCATGTGTATAGGCGCCAGCATTACTTAACCTAGCAATACTACTTCCCACTGCATTTACAATACCGAATATAAAGGCTCCTTTTTCTTTAGCACTTTCTAAAGCCACCAGTGTGTCTGCGGTTTCTCCACTTTGAGAAATAGCAATAATAACATCGCCTGCATGTATTACCGGGTTGCGGTATCTAAATTCAGAAGCGTATTCAACTTCAACAGGTATGCGACATAGCTCTTCTATTAAATATTCTGCATACAAACCTGCATGCCAACTAGTGCCACAGGCAACAATTATAATACGAGAGGCCTTGGTCAATGCTTCTATATTATTATCTACTCCAGCCATTACAATTTCTAATTGTTCATGTAATAGTCTTCCTCTTAAACAATCATAAATAGTATCGGGTTGTTCGAAAATTTCTTTCAACATAAAATGCTCGTAGCCGCCTTTTTCAATAGCTGCTAATTCCATATCTAGTTTTTGAATGAAAGGAGTTTGCTTTTCATTGCCTAAATTTTTTAAGATCAATTCGTCTTTTCTTACAATCGCAATTTCATAGTCATTTACATACACCACCTCTTTGGTGTATTCTATAATAGGAGAGGCATCGCTGGCTAAATAATGTGCATCTTTTCCAATGCCTATCACTAATGGACTTCCTTTACGCGCTGCAATAATAGTTTCAGGATCGTCCTGGTCAATTAATAAAATACAATATGCGCCTACAATTCTTTTTAAAGCAATTCTTAAGGCTTCTTCTAAATCGCATTTATTATTGTCTTGAATGTCTTGAATAAAATTTAATAAGACCTCGGTATCGGTATCACTTTTAAATGTGTAGCCCTTTAAGACTAATTCTTTTTTAATGGGCGCATAGTTTTCAATAATTCCATTGTGTAACATGGCTAAGCGACCATTGTTAGATAAATGCGGATGCGCGTTTCTATCCGAAGGTTCGCCATGGGTAGCCCAACGCGTATGGCCAATGGCAATATGTGAATGCATGTTTTTTCCAAGCACTGCTTCCTCTAATTCAGCCACCTTCCCTTTTTTCTTATGTACTTGTAATTTACCATCTTGAATGATGGCTACACCAGTACTATCATAACCACGGTATTCTAAACGTCTTAAACCTTTAATTACGATAGGGTATGCCTCACTTTTACCAATATATCCTACAATGCCACACATATTTATTTATTTAGCTATTTATTCGAAATTTATGCGAAATTAGACTTTAAATATTGAATGGATGTTAGCTTTTAAACCTTTTGACTTTAGAGAGGAAATTATTTTAGAAAATGAACGTGTGTTATTAAGACCGCTAATGCTTTCGGACCGCTCATTACTAGCGCATTATGTGAATGAAGAACCCGATTTATGGCAGTATTCATTAGCGGCTATAACTAATACAAAAGACTTAGATAAATACATTCAAGCAGCCATAGAGGCAAGAGAAAATAAAACATCCTATGCATTTATAGTCTTTGATAAGCAGTTGAATGACTATGTGGGCTGCACTAGGTTTTATGATATGCAAATCGCTTTTGAAACAACCCAAATTGGCTATACCTGGTATAGTAAAAAATGTTGGGGAACGAAACTCAATGAAAATTGTAAATTTTTATTGCTTCAATTTGCTTTTGATCAAATAGGTTTTGAAAGAGTAGAGTTTAGAGCCGACAATACTAATAAAAGAAGTATTGCTGCTATGCAAAAAATTGGTTGTACTGTGGAAGGGGTATTAAGAAATCACTTGCCTATGCCGAATGGTAAAAGAAGAGACTCGATTGTACTTAGTATAGTAAAGGAAGATTGGAATGCTTCATTGAAGCAAGCATTAGCAGCTAAATTAAAAACGTAAATAAAAATATTTAAAGTAAAGTGCCTTGCAAGAATAAGTAAGCCAAACTAAAATAAATAAGTATGGCAGTTACATCCACTAAAGTAGCAACGAAAGGTGCAGAAGATACAGCAGGGTCAGCGCCTAATTTCTTTAGTACAATAGGTAACATAGAGCCTGTAATAGTTCCCCATACTACCACACCCACAATCGTAAATCCAATGGTAACTGCGATTAACATCCAATGAGGTCCATAAAAACCAGGAGCAATCATATGCCATACGGTTACTCTAAAAAATCCAATAATGCCTAATAGTACGCCTAATAGCAGACCGCTAGTAATTTCGCGTTTTAAAATTTTCAACCAATCGGCAATGGTAATTTCTCCTACCGACATAGCTTGAATAATAAGTGTAGAAGATTGAGAGCCAGTATTACCCCCGGTTGATAATATCAATGGAATAAAGCTAGCTAATACTAAAACCTTTGCTAGTTCATCTTGAAAATAACCCATGGCAGTGGCAGTGAACATTTCTCCAAAAAATAAAACCACTAGCCAAGTAATTCTCTTTTTAAATAATTTAAATATTGATATATCTAAATAAGGTTCATTCAAGGCTTCGGTACCTCCCATTTTTTGCATATCCTCGCTAAACTCTTCATTTGTCACCCATAAGATATCATCAATGGTTACAATACCTAATAATACATCGTTGTCATCCACAACAGGAATGGCCGTGCGATTATTCATTTTAAATACCTGACTAGCATGCTCCTGATCGTCGTATACATTTAAGGCAACAAAACGGCCATCTATAATTTCTGAAATTATATCATCGGGCTTGGCTAATAGTAAATCTCTAATTCTAATATCGTCTATCAAGCCACCTTTCTCGTCAATAATATATATAACGTCAATGGTTTCAGAATTCTTTCCGTATTTACGAATAGTATCTAAAACTTGAGTGACTGTATAATGAGGGTATACATAAACATAGTCGGGTGTCATTAAACGACCCACACTATCCTCAGGGTAGCCTAAAAGTGATAATGTAATTTTTCTTTCTTCTGGGTCTAATAATTTTATTAGATCACGAATGGCTGCCTTTGGCAATTCTTCTAAAAAGTCGGTACGGTCATCGGGAGGAAGTTCATTTAAGATTTTAGCCGTTTTACGAGCAGGTAATTCTTTAATGATGTCTTTTTGCTGATTGATGTCTAATATCTTAAATACACTTACAGCTCTGTGCACAGTCATGTTGTCAATAATAGTAGCCTCTTTTTCGGGGAACTCATTCACTAGTTCCACTACATCGCTAATATTTTGTTCATCTAGAAATTCTTTTAATAGATGCATGTCTCCCTTGGACAAAATGTCCAAGAAAACTTCGGATAAATTAATTTCTGGTGTTTCCAATTCAACTGACATGGGTGCAAGTTAAGAAAAATACTAAAGTATGCCCTATATTTATAGTATGATTCTTCCATTTCTAACCATTGCCCCATCGCCCAGCAGGGGCCGTGGTGTATTTACCACCCAAGCCATTGCGAAGGGCACTACCATTGAAATAGCGCCTGTCATTGTTTTTGATCCATCACAGAGAATGAAATTAGAAGAAACATTATTATATGATTATATTTTTGAATGGGGAGATGATGATAAAAGTGCAGCAGTGGCTTTAGGATATGTATCTATATATAATCATGCCATTCAAGCGAATTGCAGATATGATATGGATTTTGAATTCGAGACAATGTCCATTATCACTACTAGAGATATTCAACAAGGCGAAGAATTATTTGTTAATTATAATGCAGATGGGGAGGCCGATAAGCCAGTATGGTTTGAGCAACACTAAATAGATACTCTTAATAAAACAATAAACAAACAGGCATTGATAATTTAATAGAGACGCCAGTTGAGCTTAAAGCCCCTGTTTGAATATTTCTTCTAAAGGCAATAATATTATCTGAATCTTGATTGGCAACCAGTAACCAATTACCTTCTTTATTCATAGTAAAATTGCGTGGCGCTTTTCCTTCCGTACCATAATATTGTATACTTTTCTCTTCTAGTTTTCCATTGAGGAGCACTTTAAAAGAAACAATATTGTTTTCATTGGCTCTATTAGTTGCGTATAAAAAGAGTCCGTCGGGCGATAAATGAATATCGGCGCTACCTGCTGTTCCCTTAAAGCTACTTGGATGTAAATATACTTTTTGTAAAAAGCTAACTACTCCTTTTGTAAAACTATACACACTAATGCTTCCTGTAAGCTCTTCAATCACATACAGGTATTTTCCATTATTTGAAAAACATAAATGTCTGGGTCCGCTACCTGGGCTTGATTGTATACTAGTTGCTTTCTGTATTTGAAGCGGAGGACCATTTTTTATTTGATAAGGATAAATTGAAACTTCGTCCATACCTAAATCGGGTGTTAATACATATTTCCCATCGGGAGAAAAGAATACGCCATGCACATGTGCTTTTTCTTGTCTTACTGTATTAACACTACTACCACTGTGTTGAATAAATTGTTGAGGATTCGATAAACGTCCATCGGCGAAGCGGTGATAGCTGGTAATACTTCCTCCAGTATAATTGGCCACCAATAAATTTGTTTGATCGGGGCTTAATGTGATATAGCACGGATCGGCACCTTTGCTAGTTTTTTCTTGTATTAAATTTAATTTATTGTCTTGGAATGTGTAAACGCTTACTTGACCTTCACTAGCCTCATTTACTGCATATACCTGTTGATGGTCTTTTGTGATAGTTAAAAAAGAAGGATTGATGGCAGCCTCTGTATGACTTATTTCAGTAGCCTTGCCTGTGGCGGTATCAAATGATAATACATAAATACCTTTACTTCCTTTTTTGGTATAAGTGCCTACTAATAAATTAGGACTTATTGCATTAGTGTTGGGTATTGTGGTTTGAGCAATTGTAATAATAGCCACTGTTAAAAAAATAAAAATAAAAACTATCTTTTTTGACTGGGCTATTATATGTAATTGCTTGCGCTGAATCATTTTATATTTTTAGTTTCAATTTTATTGATACACTCTAACGTAGTCTACTTCCATTCTAATAGGGAAGATGCTATCGTCTACTGAATTGCCTGCAAAATTCCCACCCACTGCTAAATTTAAAAGTAAAAATTGAGGAGCCACAAATGGATAAGCATCTACACCTCTTCCATCATTGGGTACATTATAATATAATACGCCATCTACATAAAACTTAATCATATCCTTGGTCCAATCAATACTATATACATGAAAGGCATCCACATTATCAATATTGGTTTTATAGGTTTTTTGAGTACCTAAGGTCCAGTTCAATAATTTAGAATGCGCTGAAAAACTTATGGCACCTAATTCTTTTCCTGTATGTTCCATTATATCTATTTCGCCGCATGCAGGCCAACCCACCGCACCAGGTCCTTCAAAATTGCTACCTAACATCCAAATAGCAGGCCATGATCCTATGCCTTTAGGAAGCTTAGCTCTTATTTCTAATCTTCCATAAGTCCAAGAAGCTTTTCCTTGGGTAAGCAGTCTTGCAGATGTATAATTCTTACCTCCTTTACTTTCTTTTCTTGCTTCTATAATTAAGCTACCATTTTCAATTCTTGCATTGGTAGAATCCTTAGTATAATACTCAGACTCATTATTGCCCCATCCATTCGAACCGGTACCTATATTATAAGCCCACTTGGTAGTATCTGGTAAAGTTCCTTTATCAAACTCATCCGACCATACCAATTTCTTTGCTGTATCCGTTGGGGTTGTGGGCGTGTTAGGAGTAGTGGGTGTTGTAGGCGTAACCACTACAGGAGCAGGAGCGGGCGCTTCTTTCTGAGCACAAAAGGACAAAGAAAGAACGGTTAATATCATAGTTAGGGGTAGAATGCGCATAAAAACAATGGTTAGTAGTGAATTATTGAAATTTGTGCTAGCAAATTAGTCAAAATATTTCTTTTTTGTTGGGTAATTTCTAAAAGGGTTGTAAATTTGCACCATGACATTAAACAACCATACACATCATTTGCATTTGCTATCCAATGGGTAAGCTATGGGTGTAGGTATGTAACTATATTTAACCAAAGGGCTTACTAACAAGTAAGCCCTTTTAGTTTATAGTCAGTGAAGTAAAATATATAATATAAATAATATGCGTTTAAAATTAGCCATACAGAAATCGGGTCGACTACACGACGACTCCATGCGTTTATTAAAAGAAGCGGGCATTGATATAGGCAATGGCGTGAATAAATTAAAAGCAGAAGCCACCAATTTTCCGCTTGAGTTATTTTTCTTAAGAGATGACGATATTCCTCAATATGTAGAAGATGGTGTTGCCGATATTGGATTTGTGGGAGAGAATGTGGTGTATGAAAAAGCTAAAAAAGTAGAAGTGGCTTATAGTTTAGGTTTTGGAAAATGCAGACTTAGTTTTGCAGTAAGAAAAAACGAAAATTTTACAGGCCCTAGTTATTTAACAGGTAAGAAAATTGCCACTAGTTATCCGGTACTTGTGCAAGGGTATTTAGACAAGCATAGCATTAAAGCTGAGATTCATGAAATTAGTGGTAGTGTGGAAATTGCACCTGGTATTGGACTTGCCGATATTATTTGTGATTTAGTAAGTAGTGGTTCTACATTATTTATGAATGGATTAAAAGAAGCAGAAACTATTTTAGATTCTCAAGCGGTACTTATTAAAAGAAAAGCTTTAGCGCCTGAAGCGGAAGCTATTTTGCAAAAATTATTATTTAGAGTGGAGTCGGTTAAAAAAGCAAAGCGTAATAAATATGTTTTATTAAATGCTCCGAATAATAATTTAGAAAAAATTATTTCTTTATTACCAGGTATGAAAAGCCCTACGGTAGTGGCACTAGCAACACCAGGTTGGAGCAGTGTGCATAGTGTCATTGATGAAAGTGATTTTTGGGAAATTATAGAACAATTAAAATTAGCGGGTGCTGAAGGAATATTGGTAGTGCCTATTGAAAAAATGATATTGTAATGATTAAAGTTTATAAAGAACCTAAGTCGCAGGATTGGCCAAGTTTATTGGCAAGGCCTGAATACGATGCCAGTCCTTTGCAGGCTAAGGTGAGAGAAATATTACTAGCCGTGAAGCAAAGAGGAGATACCGCTGTTGCTGAGTATACACTTGCTTTTGATAAAATAGCAATAAGTAATTTTAAATTGAGCGCTTCAGTGCTAGAGGCTGCTGAAAAGGCATTAACGCCAAGTTTAAAGACAGCCATTCAATTAGCTAAAGTAAATATTGAAGTATTTCATCAAGCGCAAATTCAAAAAGAAGAAAGAGTTGAAACCATGCCCGGTGTTTGGTGTTGGAGAAAAGCGGTGGGTATTGAAAAAGTGGGTATTTATATTCCTGGTGGTTCTGCTCCTTTATTTTCTACAGTTTTAATGTTAGGTATTCCTGCAACATTAGCAGGCTGCAAAGAAATAATTTTATGTACACCTCCCAATGAAAAAGGAGCCATTGACCCAGCTATTATATATGCTGCTTCTTTAGTGGGTGTAACTGCAGTATATACAATTGGTGGTGTGCAAGCCATTGGAGCGCTTGCTTATGGAACAAAATCAGTACCTAAAGTGCATAAAATATTTGGTCCAGGTAATCAGTATGTAACGGCTGCTAAACAAATAATTCAACAAGAAGGAGTGGCCATTGATATGCCAGCAGGTCCTAGTGAAGTATGTGTATACGGCGATGAAACTAGTATTGCTTCCTTTGTAGCTGCCGATTTATTATCACAAGCAGAGCATGGTGCCGATAGTCAAGTATTATTCATTGCAAGCACTATTGAATTAGTGGAAGAAGTTCAAAAAGAAATAGAAATGCAATTGACTTTACTACCTAGAAAAGATTTAGCTAAAAAGGCCCTTGAAAATTCTAAGGCTATTGTGCTTTCGAATTTGGAGGATGCAATTGCTATCATTAATGAATACGCGCCAGAGCATCTTATATTATCAATTAATAATGCCGCACAAGTAGCAGAAAAAATTATAAATGCGGGTTCTATTTTTATTGGTAACTTTTCTCCAGAATCGGTTGGTGACTATGCAAGTGGCACCAATCATACACTACCCACCAATGGATTTGCGAAAGCCTATAGCGGAGTAAGTATGGATAGCTTTGTAAAGAAAATTACCTTTCAACAATTAACAGAAAGAGGGCTTGAAAATATTGCACCTACTGTAATTGAAATGGCTACAGCAGAAGGTTTGCAGGCACATAGTAAGGCAGTCGAATTAAGAATGGATTGGATAAAATCTAAAATGTAATGGTATGCAATTTGATATCAAAAAAATAGTAAGACCTAATATTGAAATATTGAAAGCCTATTCCTCTGCCAAGGATGAATACACAGGAGAGGCCAATGTATTATTAGATGCCAATGAAAATAGTTTGGGATCACCCACTACAAAATGGTATAATCGTTATCCAGACCCTTATCAAACTAAACTTAAAGAGAAGCTTGCCTTTATAAAAAAAATAGAAGCAGCTCAAGTGTTTTTAGGCAATGGTAGCGATGAATGTATCGATATTTTATTTCGTACATTTTGTGTTCCTGGTAAAGACAATATTATTATTTGTCCTCCTACTTATCCTATGTATGAAGTGAATGCAAGTATTAATAATATTGACATTCAATCGGCTCCTTTACTTCCTAATTATCAATTAAATGTGGCTCATATAGAACAGTTAGTAAATGACAATACTAAAATAATTTGGATTTGTTCTCCCAATAACCCCACTGGTAATTCATTAGATAGAATAGATATTGAAACTATTTTAAATCATTTCAATGGACTAGTGGTGGTTGATGAAGCGTACATTAATTTTTCTAAACAAAAATCTTTTGCGCAGTCTTTAATTGATTACCCCAATTTAGTAGTACTTCAAACTTTAAGTAAAGCGTGGGGGCTTGCAGGTATAAGATTGGGTATGGCTTTTGCAAGTAAAGAGATTGTTGCTTATATGAATAAAGTAAAAGCGCCTTATAATATTAATATAGTTACTCAAGAATTAGCCTTGACTGCATTAGAAGAAGTAGGTCAAGTGAATGATATGATTATGCATTTGGTAGATATGCGTATAGCCTTGGCAGCCGTAATTGAAAGCATGCCCTATGTAGAAAAAGTATACCCTTCAGACACCAATTTCTTATTGGTAAAAATTCCTAATGCAAGGGGGTTGTATCAGTATTTATTAACCAAGGGTATAGTGGTAAGAGATAGGTCTAGCTTGGAAAATTGTGCCGATAGTTTAAGAATTACCGTAGGGAATGAGCAAGAAAATACACAATTGGTAGATGCGATGGCAGCGTGGATAGATTTAAGTTTCCCTGATGGGGCTGTTTAAGTTTATTTTCTTAATTTACACACTCAACTAATTTTAAAATAAAATTTAATATGAAAAAACAGATTCAATTACTAAGTATGGCCATTTTTGCTTTTTGCATGAATGTTATAGCACAAGAAAATGCAGGTTTAACTTTGCCAACCGGTTTTAAAGCAAGTTTGTATGCTAATAATATTGGAACTGCAAGACATATTGCTATTACAAAATCGGGCGTTGTTTTTGCAAAATTAAACAATCCTAATAAAGAGGGTAATTCTATTGTAAGATTAGAAGATGCCAATAATGATGGAGTAGCCGATAAAATGAATGGTTGGGCTAAATATGGTGGAACAGGTATTTATGTAAAAGGAAATAGTTTATATGCTAGTTCTAATGAAGCCATTTTTAAATATGAATTAAATAGTAAAGACGAAGTAGTAAATCCATTGACACCGCAAACTATTGTGAGTGGATTGCTTGACAGAAGACAACACAATTCAAAATCAATTACTTTTGATAAAGGCAATAATATTTATGTAAACATTGGAGCCTATTCAAATGCTTGTCAAGTAGAAGATCGTAAAGCGGGATCTCAAGGTAGAGTGCCTTGTAATATTTTAGATTCTGCTGGTGGTATTTGGAAATTTGATGGTACTAAAGAAAATCAAACTTATAAAGATGGTAAGCGTTATGCTACTGGACTTCGTAATGTAGTTGGTTTAGATTGGAATAATGAAACCAATCAATTATATGTTGCACAACATGGCCGCGATCAATTAAATAGTTTTTATCCTAATTTATATACCGATGCACAAAATGCAGAATTACCTGCTGAAACTTTTTATGCCATTAATGAAGGTGATAATGCAGGCTGGCCTTATGTTTATTATGATCCTAGCCAACATAAAAAAATAGTTTCTCCAGAATATGGAGGAGATGGTATGAAAGAAGGATCTAGTGAATTCAAAGATCCCGCAGTAGCTTTCCCGGCGCATATGGCACCAATGGCTGTATTGTTCTACACAGGCAATCAATTTCCAGCAAAATATAAGAACGGAGCCTTTATTAGTTTTCATGGATCATGGAACAGATCACCGCTTCCTCAAGAAGGTTTTTTTGTTGCTTTCATTCCTTTTAAAAATGGTAAAGCAACAGGAGAATGGGAAATTTTTGCTAACGGATTCGCAGGCACAGAAAATGGAGCTAAAGTTACCAATACCAGCAAGGCCAAAGCAAGACCCTGTGGTTTAGCCCAAGGACCCGATGGCTCTATTTATGTAAGTGATGACACCAAGGGATCTATTTTTAAAATTAGTTACAGTAAATAATATTTAAACAGTAGTCGTAATAAATAAAGCGTAATTAAGTATGGTTAATTTTTCAATCAAGGGGTTTATCAAGCTTGCGGTGTTTATTTCCTTTTTAGGGATGGCGCAATCTGGAAACGCACAGAACAAAATAAATGGGAAAAAAATATTCGAAACCAGGTGTTTAGTTTGTCATCAATCAGATGGAGGTGGGGTGCCGAATATGAACCCTCCTTTAGATGGTTCAACCAATGTGAATGGAAAAGATATAGCAAGACTGGTGAAGATCATTAGAAATGGATACGATGAAAGAGTAGCCTTAGATGGTATGTATTATAATAATGCCATGACAGCAAATCCCGATTTAAAAGAAGACGCCATTGCCGATGTACTTACTTATATTAGAGCTAGCTGGTCGAATAAAGCAGGGGCGGTAACTATTAGTCAAGTAAAAGCAGCCTTGCTTAAAAACAAAGCAGCAAAGAAGTAAAAATATATGAGACCCATTTTGTTTATAGATAGAGACGGTGTTGTTTTGGAAGAACCCAAATTGGATTATCAAATTGATAGTGTAGACAAAACGCGTTTTGTAAAAGGAGCTATTTCTAATTTACAAAAAATAGCAGCAGAACTAGGTTATTATAAAGTAATGGTCACCAACCAAGATGGCTTAGGCACTGCTTCTTATCCTAAAGAGCAATTCGAGCCTTATCAAGCATTAATGCTAGATACTTTAGCGAAGGAAGGTTTTGTATTTGATGAAATACATATCGATGCTAGTTTTGAAAAAGACAATGCACCTTCACGCAAGCCTGGAACTGCACTTCTACAACATTTAATAGGAAATGACGCATTCGATATTCAACATTCATTTGTGATTGGAGATAGATGGTCCGACATTACACTTGCAAAAAACTTAGGATGCAAGGCTATTTATTTACAATCGGGTAATCACGCACTTAGTGCTGAGCAAGAACTAGCGCTAAGAGATACCATTGTTCTTGAAACCGATTCTTGGGATGCTATATATTCTTTTTTGAAATTAGGTCTTCGACAAGTAGAACATGAAAGAAATACGAAAGAGACTAAAATTATAGTATCCTTAAACCTAGATGGCACAGGGAAAGCAAGCATTCATACAGGACTTGGATTTTTTGATCATATGTTAGAGCAAATAGCAAGACATGGTTCTATTGATTTAAATATTCATTGCGATGGCGATTTACATATTGATGAACACCATACCATTGAAGATGTAGGCTTGGCCTTAGGGGAAGCCTTTGCAAAAGGTTTAACGGATAAAAGAGGCATGGAGCGTTATGGTTTTGCCCTTCCTATGGATGAGGCAGAAGCAAAAGTATTAATAGATTTTGGAGGTCGTAATTGGATTGTTTGGGACGCAAAATTTAGCCGTGAGAAAGTAGGAGAAATGCCTACTGAAATGTTCTTCCACTTCTTTAAATCTTTCAGCGATGCTGCTAAATGTAATTTGAATGTAAGCTGCCAAGGGGAGAATGAGCACCATAAAATTGAGGCCATCTTTAAGGCCTTCGCTAAAGCCATTAAAATGGCCGTTCACCGAAACCCCCATAGCAATCAACTGCCTAGTACCAAGGGGGTTTTATAGGTCCTAACAGCTGGTAGCCTGGCGCAGAGGTTTTTTTGGTAGAAAATACACATTGTCTTAGCTTTGCAATAGAATGAAACAAACAAACAATATATGGTGGTGGCATACAAAATCCTTTAGGGTATTGTAGTGACACAACTATATTGTCAAATTATACATGAACCCTAACAGCAATGTTGGGGTTTGTTTTTTTAACGAATGACCGCAGGAATATGCAAAAATTGATCATTGAGACCACTGTCACTAAAATGTTGGCAGACACATTTACACCCGTAGGTATTTATCTACGTTTGAGAGATAGATATAGGGATACTATTTTATTAGAAAGCACCGATTCTCATGCTGCTGAAAATAGTTATTCTTTTATTGGGGTGAATGCTATTGGAGGTATTGAAATTTCTTCTTTAAATGAAATTGAATATAAATATCCGAACCAAGAGCCGGAGAAAGAAACTATTAAAAATGTACATGCCGCGCCCGATCGTATTTGGGCCTATATGCAACAATATGAAATGAAAGGAGCAGGGGAGAAGGAAGCAGCTTTTGCACAAGGCTTATATGGTTATACTGCTTATGATGCCATTCCCTTTTTTGATACTATTGAATTTAAACAAGGAGATCCTATTATTCCTTTAATGCGTTATCGTTTATATCAATACGTAATTGCCTTTAATCATTTTAAAGATGAAATATTTATTTGTGAAAATAAAATAGCAGGCATTGCTTCCGATTACAATGCACTGGTATCTTATATTAAAAGCAAGGACCTTCCTCAGTATCCTTTCTCTATGAAAGGGGAAGAGAGTTCTAATTTAACTGACGAGCAGTACCGTGAAGCAGTGAAAAAAGGCATTCAACATTGTATGCGTGGTGACGTATTTCAAATTGTATTAAGTAGAAGATTCCAACAAAGTTTCCAAGGCGATGAATTTAATGTATACAGAACGCTTCGAAATATTAACCCTTCTCCTTATTTATTCTTCTTTGATTACGGCGATTATAAATTAATGGGCTCTTCTCCAGAAGCGCAAATTATTATTAAAAATGGAAAGGCCATTGTGCATCCTATTGCAGGTACTTTTAAAAGAACAGGCGATGAGACAAAAGATGCAGCAATGACCCAGCAATTATTAGACGATCCTAAAGAAAATGCGGAGCATGTTATGTTAGTAGACTTAGCTAGAAACGATTTAAGCCGTGTTTGTACAGAAGTAAAAGTGAAACAATACCGTCAGGTACATTATTATAGTCATGTAATTCATTTAGTAAGTGAAGTAGAAGGGGTAGTGGCAAAAAATGCTAATCCTTTGCAATTAGTTTCTAAAACTTTTCCTGCAGGTACATTAAGTGGTGCACCTAAGTTTAAAGCCATGCAATTAATTGATGCTATTGAACCTACTAAACGTTCTTATTATGGCGGTTGTATTGGTTTTCTAGGTTTTGATGGTTCTTGCAACCAAGCCATTATGATTCGTACTTTTTTAAGTAAGCATAATACACTTACTTATCAAGCAGG
>CANCRC010000033.1 GCA_947380435.1 Chitinophagaceae bacterium | reverse complement strand
AAGGGGAGCACTCAAGAAAAGCCTTGCATTTTGCAGGGCTTTTTTATTGGTTATTAGTGAGTTAGGGTTTTCTTGTCAGCGTATAAATACGCTGTTTTCTATTCATTTTCCTTCAGATATTCATTTTTAATAAAGTAGTTGAAATATTTTATTGAAGTTCCATTTTAAGTTAACTTTGTAAACGAAGGATTCTATGAATCAAGTTAGAGAGCTGGTTTTTTATAGACATCATTTTCATGAATTTTTTGATAAGCAATCCGAGAAAGCTAAAGAAAAAATTGATTACGTTTTATTCTTACTAATTCATATCGATAAAGTTCCTGAGAAATTTTTAAAACATATAGAAGGACAAAAAGGATTGTATGAAATAAGGGTTGAATATAGCAGCAATATTTTTAGAATATTCTGTTTTTTTGATAAAGGGAAAATTGTTATTTTATTAAATGGTTACCAAAAGAAAACACAAAAAACTTCCCTTAAAGAAATAGAGATGGCGAATAAATTAATGAACGAATATTTTAGCACGACTAAATAAATAAGTTATGGCAAAGAAAGAAACTAATATTACAAATTTTAATGAGCATTTAACTGGACGTTATGGTGCAAAAGGTTCAGAGAGGAGAACTGAATTTGAAATTAAAGCAAAAGCCTTTCTTATAGGAGAGCTAATAAAAGAAGAAAGAAAAAATGCTAAAATGACGCAAGAACAATTGGCAGATAAGATTGGAGCCAAAAAAAGTTTTATCTCAAGAATTGAAAATGGTAAAACAGATATTCAACTTTCTACCTTATATAGATTACTTGAATTTGGATTAGGTAAAACTGTTGAAGTTTCTGTTAACTAAAACTGCTGCATCAAATTATAATATTCAACGCTTTTTTTAATTTTAAAAAAAGGCAGTGTTTCCATTAATGCTTTAACCTGTTGCTCATCTATATCTTTAAAAATTAAGACGGCTCCATTTCTAGCTTGTCTCAAAAATAAATGCTCAAGAATTCCTTGCTCCTTCCAAACAGCTACTACTTCTTGCTCCTGCTTCAATAATTCAGGAAAATTACTTGGAAGGTTCTCCATATCTAGCGTTAAAATTACTTGTACTCTGTCCATATTATATTGGTATTATCTAGTACTAAACTACTAAGTTCTTTGAATTTCTCAAAAATCTAAACTTCTTAGCCTAGCCTAATTATTTCTCCCATATTTTATTTAACTTGTTCAAAATATTAAATTATGCAAAAAATAGTATTGTCATTACTCTGCCTTATTATTTGCGGAGCTTCTCTTCATGCACAGAAGAAGAATTTAACAACGGAAGATTATAGCAAATGGCAAAGTTTTGGATCAAGTGAATTGTCACCTAACGGTGCATGGGTAGCATATCAAATTGTAGTTCAAGAGGATAACGATAGTTTATATATAGTGAATCAAACTATTAATAAAACTTACAAATTGGCTTTCGCCAGTAGTCCCGAATTCTCAAAAGACAATCAATGGGTCGCTTATAGAATTGGCCTACCTTTTAAAGAAGCGGAAAAACTAAGAGACCAAAGCAAACCTATTGAATATAAAATGGGTCTATTGAATCTCACAACGGGGAAAATTATAACCATTGCCAATGTGAGTCGTTTTGGATTTTCAAAAAATGGTAAATTTTTAGCTACCTATTTAGCAGCTCCCAAAGAAAATAAAGACAAAGGAACTGTTTTATTAATTAGAAATTTAATGGATAGCTCTACTAGAACTATTGGTAATGTGACTGAATATGGGTTCAATAAAAAAAGCGATTATCTTGCTTATATAGTTGAATCGGCAAATGTAGCAGGCAATTCAGTAGAACTTTTTAATTTGAATAGCTATACCTTAAAAGTAGTGGCAAGTGATACATTAAAATTTTCTAAATTAACTTGGGCAAAGGAAGGCGAGGCTTTTAGCTTTTTTAAATCGTTTAAGAAAGAAGAGTTTGAAGAAGAGAATGCGCAAGTATATAGCTGCAATAATTTAAGTAATCCTAGTATTGCTGTATTTGATCCGTTAAAGGCAGAGGGCTTTCCTAAAGGTATGCGAGTTCATAATTTATCATCTCTACAAATGAGTAAGGATTTGAATAAAGTATTCTTTGGTATTCAAACTTGGACTGCTAAGCCTAAGAAAGAAGATAAAAAAATTACAGATAGTTCAAAAGTAAAAACAGATAGTTTAAAATTAGTGGCTGATAAAGCCTTGATGAAGTCTGATAGTAAATTAGCCGATGTTTGGCATTGGAAGGATACTGAAATTCAACCTCGTCAAAAGGTTACCTATGCTCAAGACAAGAATGCAAGTTTTTTATCGGCTTGGACTATTGATAAAAATAATTTTCATCAATTAGCTAATGAAGAATTCCCTAATGCACTCATTACGGGCAATCAAGAAATGGCTATTCTCTCCACAGAGAATAAATACAAGCCTGCTTTTAAAGAAGACTATGCCGATTTTAGTTTAGTCAATACCAATACAGGTGTGCGCAAATTACTTTATACTAAGCTACTAGATGGCTATTATACTGGGCCTCAATCTTCACCTGATGGGAAATTCTTGATTTACTTTAAAGACAAGAATTGGTTTACATATAATATAGCAACCGAACAGAATACAAATATCACTGTCTCTATTAAGTCAAGTTTCTGGAATACCAAGGACGATCATCCTGCTACCAAACCGCCTTATGGAATAGGAGGATGGATCAAAGGGGATAAAGAAGTGTTGTTGTATGATGAGTATAATATTTGGGCTATTGCACCAGATGGAACTAGTGCTCGTAAAATTACAGAAGGGGAGAAAGATGAAACTGTTTTTAGGGTTTCAAGAGTAGAATTTGAAGAAATATATTTGGATGATGCTAGTCCACTGTATTTTTCAGCCTATGGAGATAAGTCCAAAAAATTTGGATATTATAAATATGAAAAAGGGAAAACTTCAAAATTAATAGTAGAGGATTTACAAGTAAGCCGTTTAAACAAAGCGCTTGATGCAAATGTTTTTTCATACATAAAACAAAACTACAACCTCTCTCCTGAATTATATTTGACAGACAATTTCAGTAAAGAACAAAAAGTAATTTCTACTAATCCGCAACAACAGAACTATTATTGGGGTAAGAGTGAATTAATTTCGTTTACAAACAAAGCAGGTAAAAAAATGCAGGGTGCATTGTACTATCCTGCTAATTACGATGCAAGTAAACAATATCCAATGGTTGTATATATTTATGAACTTTTATCTAATAATGTACACGGGTATGTTGCACCAAGTATTAGAAGACCTTACAATACTACCAACTTCACTACCAATGGCTATTTTGTGTTTCAACCAGATATAGTATACGAAACCAATGACCCTGGAATGAGTGCTGTCAATTGCGTGGTGCCAGCTGTGAAAGAAGTTTTAAAAACAGGCATGATTGATGCGAGCAAAGTGGGTATCATGGGCCATAGTTGGGGTGCTTATCAAACATCGTTTTTAGTTACACAAACCGATATTTTCAAAGCAGCCATTGCCGGTGCTCCTTTAACCGATTTAATAAGTATGTCATTGTCTATTTATTGGAATAGCGGCACACCTGATCAGAAAATTTTTGAAACTAGCCAAGGCAGATTTGATGGTCCTTGGTATGAGAGAACCGATGCGCATATTCGTAATTCACCTATGTTTAATGCAAGCAAAATTAAAGCGCCTTTACTAGTCACATTTGGAGATAAAGATGGAGCTGTAGATTGGCATCAAGGTATTGAAATGTATGGTACTATGCGCAGAATGCAAAAGCCTTATGTAATGCTAGTGTATGCCGATGAGAACCATAATTTTACCAAGAAAGAAAATCAAATTGATTATCAAAAAAGACAAAGAGAATGGTTTGATCATTATTTATTGGGCAAGCCTGCCGAAAAATGGATCACAGATGGAGTTAGTTATTTAGATAGAATGAAAGAAAAGGAAAAAGATAAAGATAAAGAAGGGACTAAGAATTAATTTACAATTCTAGTTTCATCATAATATCGGTTTGCTCATCATTTCCTAGTTTGAAAATATGAGTGTCAAATGGAACAAAGCCATTCTTTTTATAAAATTGAATGGCTTTGTTGTTTTCTTCCCAAACCCCTAGCCATACATAGTTCACCTTCATTTCTTTTGCTATAGAAATGGCCTTCTCGTAAAGTGCTTGACCCAGTTTTTTACCATGATAGGCTTGCAGCACATATATTCTTTCAATTTCAAGCGCCTCATTGTCTTTTAATTCTGTTTGAGAAGCGCCAAAATTTATTTTTAAATAACCTACTACATTATCTTCAATTTCTGCAAAATAAAAAGAGGAATAAGGGTTATTTAATTCCGAACTTAGTTTTTCATTTGAAAAGCTTTCTTCCAAGTATTTATTTAAATCCTCTTTTGTATTATGTTTTGTAAAAGTTTCAGCAAAAGTGGTTTTGCCAATTTTTTGTAATTGGTATAAATGGTCAATACTTATTTTTCTAATGACTAAGTCCATTATTTTTTTACTGCATATTTTATAGTTCTTGCATCTTTAATAACACCTTTCCAATTTAGTCCGAAACCAAAATCATAGCTATGACCTTGACTGTCTTTATAGGTAACCATATCGTGCGGTACATCTTCTTTTTGTTTTTCTACCACCGACATGTTTAATGGCATTTGCATAGGAAGTAGTCCACTAGGTTCAACTTTACCAGTTAGTATATCCATTTGCGCTTCTACTTGTACTCCAAACTCGCCCATTATAGCATCTACCTCTTTTTCAAACTCTCCAAAAACCATGGGATTAGTAAGTGCTATAGATATAACTACTGGTTTACCATTCATCGCTTTCTTTGTTTGCTCAATTGTATTTAAATCGGGGTATGAATTTGATTTTGATGTTTTGTTGATATAGGTTCTGTCTTTAATTGTAGAGTCCACTACTGGGTCACCCGCAGCAATACTATGTACTCTTGCATCTGTTGCAGTATAGTCTTTTAATTGTAAGCTAACGGGCACATAGCCATTGCCACCTGCTTCTCTATCTGCTCTGCTATAACCGCCACTAACAGGGCTCTTAATAAATATAATGGCAAAATCTGCTTTTGTAGGATCCTCTGTTACGGCATAATATTTTTTAACTAAATCTACATTTATGGGGTACTCGGTTTTTTCAGGTGTAGCTTGTCCAAAAAAGTTCACACTAGCCGGCGTAGTTCTTTTAGGTATATAAACTGTTTTACCTTTAGCTATAGGCAATGTTTTATTTTGATTCTTAATTAAGACAATCGATTTTAATTGAGCATCATAACCAGCTTTCATAAACTCGGGCTTACCTACTATGGTAACCGATTCTTTAGGATCCAAATAAGGGTTCTCAAACAAACCTACTCTGAACATATTTAAAAGTAAACGAATAGCCGATTGTTCGAAACGCTTACGCATAAAGGCTTCTCCATGTTCTTTCACGCCCATTTGATAAGCTTCTAATACAGGTTTGGCATCGTTATTACCACCAAATTGATCAACCCCTGCCATTAATACTTTATAATGTCTTTCAGCAATACTTAATTTTTCAACTCCCCAAGACTTACCTGCAAATATATCTGGTTTAGCACCTTCATTGCCTGTAATGCCCCAATCGGTACAAACTACTCCGTCATAATTATATTTATTTCTTAATAAATCTGTAATAATATATTTACTAAAACCATTTCCCACGCTTTCGCCATTTTTAATATCTTGATTAACTGATATAGTATAGTATGGCATCACAGCTGCAGCCTTTTTAGTACTACCTTCTAATTTAAATGCACCATTTATAAAAGTTTTTAAATGTGTTTGAAAATTATTTCCTGGGTACACTGCAAATTTTCCATAGGCAAAGTGACCATCACGACCTGCTTCCTCTGGTCCACCACCAGGCCAATGTTTTACCATAGCGTTCACACTATAATTGCCCCATCCATTGTATTTATCAATGGAAGTAGGCGATGTTTGAAATCCATCAACATAGGCGCGTGCCATATCGGTAGCTAAATTTGGATCTTCTCCAAAAGTGCCCACGAATCTATTCCATCTTGGTTCTGTAGCTAAATCAATTTGAGGAGACAAGGCCGTAGTAATACCTAAGGCTCTATATTCTTTAGAAGCAATAGATCCGAATTTTTTGGTGATAGAAGGGTCAAATGTTGCAGCCAAGCCCAACTCTTCAGGCCATTGTGATATAGTACCACCAGAACCTGCATTGTACTCTGCATTTTTATTAGCGCCATTTCTTGGATCAGAACTATTATTAGAGGGAATACCCATACCTATTTTCTCTACTAACTTTTGAACATTATTATTCCATGTAGAAGATACAGTTGGATTTTCTACAGTAGTTATTAATACATGTCTTAAATTATCTTTTGATAAAAAACTTATTTGTTGGTCGCTTAAATCTGAAGCCTTTGCGCCACTTTCAGGAAATGGTTTTCCATTATATGTTGCACTAAATCTTCCCATAGCGCCCATGGGTATGGATTGATGCGCACTATACAGCATTAAACCTGCAATTTCTTCAATAGTTAATTTAGCTGCTAAGTCCTTAGCTCTTTCATTTACATTTAAACGCCAATCTTCATAAGCGTCTAGGCTGCCATTCTTATTTAAATCCTTGAAAGGAAGGCCATCCTTCATAATAATTTTTACACCCGACTGCGTTGAATAGGCTAGGCTTATTTGATTATTAACTTTTATTTTTTTAACACCCTCTGTTAAATTTACTTCCTCAAATTTTTGTTGAGCTTGTGCAAATACAGGAAGGGCAAGCAAGAAAAATAATATTTTTTTCATAATGGTTGATTGTACTTAATAGTTGAATATATAGCCAGGGTTTAGCTTATAAATATAATTAATAATTGTGTCAGTAAAACACAATAACTAGCAATTTTTATGAATGGGAATTGATTAATTACCGCTGTCTTCCATGCCGCCCTCTTCCTTCCTTTCTTTTTTAAATTCAAGCTTGCCAAAACGCCAGTTGAAACTAATGCCAAATGATCTTGAAGGCACGTACCTAATAGAATTTGAAATAAAATTAGGGCCTTTGATAAATGTTTGCTGCTTGATATACTCGGCAAATGGGTTATTAGCCACCAGGCCTAAACTACCTTTATTGTTCCAAAATCTTTTTCGTAAGGCTAAGCTATAAGAGGCATTGGCAGGATATTTACCTTGTATTTCATTTCGTGCAGAATTAAAATTACCAAAGCCTTCCGTCACCAAGGTTTTAGAAAACTCATAAGTCAAGTTAATATTAGCTCTCCAGTTTTGACTAGTGGCGTTATAATTTTTATCAATGCTATTAAAAATTTCTCTGTAGTAATAAGACAAATTTGTTCTGATACTAAAAGCAGTAGAAACTTTCAAATCGCCATATAAGTTCAGTCCAGTATTTTTTTCTAAACCAATATTTTCACTTCTACTTAAGTTAACATTGTAATACAAACTATCACCCACTTGTATGCTTGGGTAATAAGTAACATAGGGTTGTATGTCTTGATCGGAGTTGCGTTGAAATAAGGCAAACATTAAGGAACCCTTTTCGCCTAACTGTTGACTATACGTTAATTCAATACGCTCACCTAATTCTGGAAGTAGGAATGGATTTCCTTGACTCATATTTTTAGGATCGGTGGTATTGATGTAGGGATTTAATTCTTGTGACCCAGGGCGGTTAATTCTTCTTGAATAACTTAGCTTAAGGCTATTGTCTTCTCCTAATTTTCTTTTGAAAAAGATAGAAGGAACAAAATTATTATAATTAGGACTAATGGGCTTATTCGATGAAGAATAAATGGCATCCACATTGGTTTGTTCCCATCTTCCTCCTAGTTTAACATCTACCCAATCTTTAATAGGAAATTCTAATTCTGCATAAACAGCTACCACTTTCTGATGATACCCTAAAGTATTGGATAAGCTATTATTTAATTTACTTGCTTGTGTACTATTTTGTGTAAATACATTGGTATTACTATTTAAATCAACGCCTCCTAATTTACCACCAGTGGTAAATTTTACTTTATCGGAAATAGGTTCAGTATAATCCAATTTTAATTCTGTTTCTTTTTGTTTAGCAATGGAATTATTAATGCTACCATAGTTTACAACATTAGCCGGCATTAAATATTGTAATGCACTAGAATGGTTGTTATTATTGGAATTTCCGTCGTTGTAAGCAATTTCAAGTTCTCTATCTTCTTTATCAAATGTTCTTTTATAGTTTACATTATAATTAGTTCCAGTTCCTGAATAAGCACCTCCTGTAAGATTATGTAACAAAGCATTTTGTACTAAAGTAGCGCCATCTAATTGGCTTGATAAACTTTGATTGTTATATCCAGAAGCATTAAAACCATAATCATTACCATTTACAGAAGCGGTAAAACTATTTTTCTTTAAATAAGTCCAATCTAAATTTAAACCGGAATGCGTACCATGGCGTTTTACATCGCTGCTGCCATCTTGTTGCATAAAGTTGGTGGTATGATTAGCAGCATCAGTGGTGGTTCTGTCCATTGAATTAGGCGTGGCAGAAAGTAAAGTGGAGTTAGAGGCTATATACAAACTAGCGCCAAAATTATTATTGCGTAAAGCTAGATTGGCTGATCCATTTTCAATTCTAGTGCCAATACTTGTATTGATATTACCATTGTATCCTTTTGTTTTATTTTGTTTTAGGATAATATTTATAATACCACCTAAGCCATCTGCATCATATTTTGCACCAGGGTTGGTTATCACTTCAACCGATTTTATTTCACTAGCAGGTATAGATTGTAAAACTTCAGTAATATTAGAACCAAAGGCAATACTGGGTTTCCCATTAATTAAAAAACGTATACTTGAAGTACCTGCTAATTGAACATTGCCATCAATATCTACTGAAACCATTGGAATTTTTTTCAGTAAATCTGTGGCCACTCCAGTTTGTGCACTAATATCTTTTTCTGCATTAAAAACCATTTTATCAATTTTATTTTCAATCATTCGTGCAGAGCTAGTAACTGTTACTTCTTTTAGCGTACTATTTGATTTCTCTAATAAAATGGTATTTAAATTTATTTTAAGATGACCATTGTCAATGGTAACATTATTAAAAGTCATTGTTTTAGAACCAATAAATTCAACATTCACTTTATATATATCCAAACTCAATTCTTTGACTGAAAATTGACCTTGTTTATTCGTGGTAGCCCCATTAATGGCCTTGCTAGTCCCGTTCTTATAAATGATAATAGTCGCATATTCAATAGGCAAGTTGGTTTCAGCATCGAGTACTATTCCTGAAATTTGTCCATTGCCAGTAGCTTGATCAGGTTTTTGAGCCTGAAGTATTATATATGAATTTAATAATATAAGTGTAATTAGATATTTGAGCATGCCTCTGTTTCTTTTATGAACGCAAATTTATTGCATCTGTTGCGAAGCAGGTAGCCGTTTATGTAAAAACTAGCTATGGAAGGCCTTGGTGACCCTACTAGTACTGAACATTCTAGAGCTAATTTTGTTATTTTGTAGTAACCCTTAAATAATACCTTATGAAAAATAAAATAGCAATTGTAACAGGCGGCAGCCGTGGATTAGGAAAAGACATGGCCTTGAGTTTAGCTAAAAAGAATATTGATGTTATAGTCACCTACAATACTAATGCTGCAATGGCTTTGGAAACTGTTAAAGAAATGGAAGCCTTAGGTGCTAAAGGAGCTATTGCACATTTGAATATGAGTGATTTTAATTCCTTAGATACCTTTGTTGAAAATATCTCAAATATTCTTTCAAAAGAATTGAATGCAACACATTTTGATTTTTTAATTAATAATGCAGGAATGGGAAAGACGGTTCCCTTTGTTGATGTAACTGAAGACGTATTTGATGATTTTTTAAATGTACATTTTAAAAGTGTTTATTTTTTAACACAAAAATTATTAAAGCAAATGAATGATGGAGGAAGTATTATTAATATTTCTTCAGGAACTACTCGTTTTAGTAATCCAGGATATTCAGTGTATGCATCTATGAAAGGGGCCATGGAAATTTTAACGAAGTACCTTGCTAAAGAATTGGGTACAAGGGGCATTCGTTCCAATATAGTTGCTCCTGGTCCTGTTGAAACCGATTTTAACAATGCTGCTATTCGCAATAATCCTCAATTCAAAACAATGTTAGGCAATATGTCTCCATTAGGCAGAGTAGGCGCTGCAGATGATTTAGGAGGTGTGATTGCCTTCTTATGCTCTGATGATGCCAAGTGGGTTAATGGTCAACGCATTGAAGTAAGTGGCGGTATTAATTGCTAATACAAAAGCTTATTTCAACTTCATGTTAATCGGATCCCAATGAATTATTTTTTTGCTAAAATAACTTTCATTGCAAGATAATGCAGGTGCTGCTGCCCTAAATCCAAAGGCGGCATCTTCCACTACTGGCTTACCGGTTCTAACTGAATCAAAGAAATTGGTAAAATGGTCTAGATGATCGTCATAGCCCATGGGTGCTTTGAATAAAATATCTTCTTTTGTTTTTCTTTTTCTTTGATCCATTGTCCATTTTGCATCATAGTCTTTTTGCATTTCTTCTTGCATGCTCTTAGAGAATGTAAATAAAGAATCGTAGCCACCAAAACCAGGTGCCTCAGGCATTAAACTATGTTTTACAGTAATGTTATTACCACTCACTTCAATTAAACCTTCAGATCCAATAAGTCTAATAACTTCTTGGCCACCTGTTCCACTAATGAAATTTACTTGTAAGGTCATTAAGAAAGCAGCATGCTCTTTTGTTTTTGGATATTGTAATACACCCGACATTACATCTGGCAAATTTCTTCCGTCCTTCCAATAACTGAATTGCCCTGTACTATAAATATTTTCTGGTCCTTTTGAATTGGTAATAAAATGCGAGCCACTTAATAAATGTATAAATAAATCACCAGCAACGCCTGTGCCTACTTCTTTAAAGGCTCTCCACCAGAAAAATTTCTTTGCATCAAAAGCCATTTTTTCTGTGGCTTCAATAAAAGTATCCCAATTGGTTGTCATTGCATTGGCATCCTTTGGTATGGTGTATTCCCAAGCGCCAATGGAGCTTTGTCTATCATACACCGCATTCACCATATTCAATTCTCCAATTTCACCTGCAGCTAATAATTCTTTTGCTTTTGCATAACCAATACTACTAACTCTCTGGCTACCTACTTGCAATACCTTGCCCGATTTTTTAGCAGCTTCTATTACAGGATAACCTTCACTAATTTTATACACCATTGGTTTTTCACAATACACATGCTTGCCTTTGGCTAAGGCGTCTAATGTAATACGCGCATGCCACACATCGGTTGTGCAAATTAATACAGCATCAATATCTTTTTTATCTAGTAAGTCTTTATAATTATTGGTGGTATACAATTCTTTGCCAAATTGTTCTTTTGCATTTTCTAATCTGCCATTGTATAAATCACAAACACCTGCTAATTCTACACCAGGTACTTTAAGTGCTGTTCTTAAATCGAAATGGCCTTGTACGCCATATCCAATCACACCAATGCGTATTTTATCGTTCGATGAAATTTTACGTTCGTAAGTTAATATACGCTCTTCGGCATTGGCGCTTGCGGCCATGGAAGAAAAAGGAGATGCGGCTGCTAATAAACTAGTCGCGCCAATTTGTTGTAAAAATTTTCTTCTTGAATTTGCACTGTCGTTTTTCATAAGTAGTATTTTATTATTTAAATAGCTTTAGCAATATAAACAATAAATTAACTTCATCAAAAGGACTTATTTAAGCTGTCTATGAGAACCATCGCAGTAGGGCATTTTTTGGGACAAACCGCAGGTACAGTCATTTATGCCCTTGCCATCCAAAATTTGTTTTTTGTACTTTTCTATTCTAGTTTCTCTTGTGGCAGCTTGTTTAGCAGCTGTAAAAAACATATTATAAGCCCTTTGTCTTCCAGGTGTTAATGCGTTGAATGCTTTTTTGAAAGGCGCATTCTTTTTAAATATTGCCAGTAATTCATCAGGCAAAACAAGCTCCTTTTCCATGGGCTCTATTTTCAAACCTAATTTTTCAACTTCAATGGCTTCTTTTATATAGGATTTAATAGGGGCTTTCAATTTGGTAATTTCTTGAACAGTCTTAAATTTGATAAGCCTGCCTCCTTGGGTGTTTTCTCCTGGCTTCACCAACAAGCCTTTTACATCTTTTAATAAGGCCCCTTTAAAAAACAAGAGACCACAATATTCTTTAAACCCTTGAATAATAATAATATTAGAATTTTCAAAAGCATAACAAGGCTTGCCCCATTTTAATTCCTCGGTAAGTGGAAATTCGTGCAAAATGGCCCTTAAAGCTTCCATTTCTGCTTTCCAAGTTTTTAGTTTGCTAATGTAAGCATCTACTTTTTTATTCATATGAAATTGAATGAATATAAATTTAATAGAAAAAATAATAATATTCAATCAATGCAACCTTTATTTAGTAATTTAGGTACTTAATTAAAACCGTATGAAAAATATTTACTTGATTTGTTTTATGCTGTTGGCAAGTGCCGAAATGGTCGCTGCACAAACTACTGCAGTGGCAACTGCTACAACCACTAATACTGCTGCAGCAGCGCCTGCGCCAAGAATGAGAAGAAATATGGATCAACCCGATCCTAATGCCCCTGCCACTAAGTACGATTACCGTGATGCCTTTGCACCATTTTTTTATACTAAAAATGGCAATGAATACCGAGCAGCTTCAGGAGAGCCTGGACCAAAATACTGGCAAAACCGAGCCGATTATTTATTAGATGTTAAGTTGAACGAAGCAACGAATGAAATAGCGGGTACTGAAATTTTAACTTATACCAATAACAGCCCATTAAAATTAAATTTTATATGGATGCAGTTAGATCAAAATTTATTTAAAAAAGATTCAAGAGGTTCTGCTATTGTTCCTTTAAATGGAAGTAGAAATGGAGGAGGCGGACAAGAATTTGACGCAGGCTATAAAATAAAATCTGTTAAAATACTAACTGGGGCTAAGAATGAAAAAGCAACGCCAGTTGAATATTTAATAGAAGACACGCGTATGCAATTATTTTTACCCAAAGAACTTGCAGCGAATGGCGGTAATATTAAAATACAAATTGAATATTCTTTTATCTCTCCCGATTATGGATCGGATAGAATGGGTATTTATAAAGCAAAGAATGGTAAAGTATTTACAGTAGCACAGTGGTTCCCAAGAGTAGCTGTATTTGATGATATTGTTGGATGGAATACTATTCCGTATACTGGTCCTGGTGAATTTTATTTAGAATATGGCGATTTAGATATTTCTATAACTACGCCAAGTTCAATGATAGTAGTGAGCTCTGGTGAATTATTAAATGCATCTGAAGTGTATACTGCAGAACAATTAAAAAGATGGACTGCAGCTGCTGCATCTGACAAAACAGTAATTATTCGTTCTGCTCAAGAAGTAAACGATGCAAATTCAAGACCTAAAAATAAAGCTGAATTAAAATGGCATTTTAAAATTAAGAGCGCAAGAGATGCTGCATGGGCTGCGTCTTCTTCTTTTATTATTGATGCTGCTAAAATAAATTTCCCTTCTGGTAGAAAAGGTTTGGCCATTTCTGCATATCCTTTAGAAAGCAATGGAGATAGTGCTTGGGGCAGGTCTACAGAATATGTAAAAAGCACTATTGAATATTATTCTACTAAATGGTATGAGTTTCCTTATCCTGCAGCCACAGCAGTAGCAGGCACGCCAGGTGGAATGGAGTATCCAGGCATTGTGTTTTGCGGTGCTAGGGCTAGACAAGGCGGTTTATGGGGTGTGAATGATCATGAATTTGGTCATACTTGGTTTCCAATGATAGTGGGTTCAAATGAAAGATTATATGGTTGGATGGATGAAGGTTTTAATACTTTTATTAATAGTTTATCTTCTGCTAATTTTAATAAAGGAGAATATAAAAGTAAAAACCCTCAAGATAAAAATAGAATTGGCGCCATGTATACTGCACCAGGCCTAGAACCTATATTAACTTATGTAGATAATTACAAAGAAAGAAACAATGGAACATTATCTTATAGCAAACCTGGTGAAGGCTTAACGTTATTGAGAGAAGTCATTTTAGGTGAAGATCGTTTTGATCGTGCTTTAAGAACTTATATAAATAGATGGGCTTTCAAACATCCTACACCAGATGATTTCTTCCATACTATAGAAAATGTTGGAGGTGAAAGTTTACAATGGTTTTGGAGAGGCTGGTTTGCAAATAACTGGCGTTTAGATGTTGCAGTAAGAAGCGTTAAGTATAACGACAGTACCAATTTTTCAAAAGGAGCTATAATTACTTTAGATAATCTTGAAAAAATGGCCATGCCTGTTATACTAGAAGTAAAAACAGTAAGTGGTAAAACAGAGCGTATTAAACTTCCTGTAGAAATATGGGAGCGTAATGTAGCTTGGAGTTTTAGATATCCTTGTACAGAGGAAATCGAATCGGTTACTTACGACCCTGATAAAGTCTTACCCGATTATAATGCTGCTAACAATGTATGGAAACGAAATAAGTAATACAGAAAATATAAAATCCCAACAATTTATTTTGTTGGGATTTTTTTTGTCTTTTATTTAAATTGAAATAAAACTGGAATTAAAAAAGCTACTAATCCAGTCCATATAGCATAGATAGGCAAGTAGCTTGCAATACTTTTTTCTATAGCTTCTATGGCTGCATTTTTAAAGCATGCTAAAAATAGTTTATAGCATACTAATACTAAATTAATAAATATTAAAAGGTTGCCACCAAGCACTGCAATTCTATTGGGAGATATGCCAAATTCAATTAAACGAAAGCTAATAGCAGCAAGCGCTATAGAGTTTACAATAATAGTTAAAACCGATAAACTAAATAACATTATTAAATTAAATTTACTTTTAGCATTTTTCCCGGCTTCCGCTACAGAAAATAAAATTAAGGCCATCACACCCATTAATAATACATTAAATAGTAAAAGTAAATTTCGGTCCTGGTATGGATACTTTTTGGTGTACATCATGGCTAGTAAATAAATAAACAAATTAACGCAAACCAAGGGTGTAAATATTTTGGCAATAATAGGAGATACCTTATTAATTAATTGAGCATTCGTTTGAATTAAATACGTAGCTACTATAGGTATTGCGGCTAAACCCCAAACCATTATTTTTTGAGAATAAAATTCTTCAATATTAATACCTATTAAACCAAATAAATTAATAGTGATAGCTGAAAATACAATAGTAGATAAGAATAAAATACCAGACATTACTACTAGGTCGCCATTGTAACGCAAGAAACTAATTCTACTTTGATTACTGTTTATATGCTCTCCCAAAAATGAATATCCAAAAGTAGCCCATAAAAATATAGGTATATGAATAAATGATAGTGTAATGGAGCTGCTATTAGTGTTATTAGGAAGTAGGTTTATATACATAGCAGCTATTAAAGTTGCCATCAAAGGAAATAGCCACTGCTTGAATGCTAATTTTTGTTTCCATATAAAATAACTGCTTAATACAGGAAACACTATGAATGAAATATTTCTTGTAAAAAACCTTGATTTATCAATGCCAGAAAAATTAGGAATATTGGCAATTAGCCCTGCAATTAAGGCAAAGGCAATCACTATTATAATTTCGTTTTTAGATCCTATAGCTTGCTTCTCCTTTTCAAAATTCAGCCTTTCATGCCAGAAGCTTAGGCTGCGATTCTCTTGATGCCCAGGATAAATTTGGTTAAACTCTTTTTTAAAACTTACTTTATTATCTCTGTATAATTTTTCAAGTTGCTTAGGATTATCTATATTATTGAGTATCTCGTTTCTCATTGTATTATTATTTATAATTTTAGTAATAAACTTTTACCGGCAATGACATAAATAAGATGCCTGCTTTATAAAATGTAATTTAATACATTTAATTTATATTTACCCTATGAACGGCATACTCCATACAGAAAGGCTAAGGCTTAGGCACTGGGAAACCAAGGACCTCCTTGACTGTATTGAAATGAATTTGGATACAGAGGTAATGAAATACTTCCCTGCTATTTTAACCAAAGAACAAACCATTCAATTTTATGATCGTGTACAGCAACATTTTTTAGAGCATGGTTTTGGTTTATATGTAGTTGAAAATACAAGCACCAAGGAATTTCTTGGGTACACGGGATTTATGATAGCTAATTTTGAAGCTAGTTTCACCCCTTGTGTAGAAATTGGATGGCGATTTAAAAAACAATTCTGGGGTAAGGGCTATGCAACGGAGGCGGCAAAGGCTTGTCTGAACTATGGCTTTGATACATTAGGGTTTGATAAAATTTATTCATTCACAGCTACCCCTAATTTAAAGTCTGAAAATGTAATGAAACGAATTGGTATGCATAAGACAGGCAGATTCAGTCATCCTAAAATAGATAAAGAACATATACTTAATTTGCATGTGATATATGAAATAGAGAAGAAATTATAAGCAGCGCTTATAATTTAAATTAATAATAAGGAACTTGAAAAAAAATTAACAAGTACAGAAAAATGGAAAATAAATATTTGAAAGGGGTACATCATATTGCTATTATTTGCTCGAATTATGAAAAGTCGAAAGACTTTTATACCAATACATTAGGCTTATCAATAGTTAGAGAAGTATATAGAGAACAAAGGCAGTCTTATAAATTAGACCTTGCCTTAAATGATGCGTATATTATTGAGCTATTTTCTTTTCCTAATCCGCCCGCTAGGCCCTCTAGGCCGGAGTCTTGTGGTTTAAGGCATTTAGCTTTTTCAGTCAATAATATTCAAGAATCGGTAGCAGCCTTAATGGCTAAAGGGGTTGAATTAGAGCCCATTAGAATAGATGAATTTACTAATAAACAATTCACCTTCTTTGCCGACCCAGATGGCCTACCTATAGAATTATATGAGATTGGCTAGTCTAGGTTATTTTAATACAAATTCCTATCTTTAGGAAATCAATAAATAAACAAAACCAAAAAAATGAAAAAACTTCTATCGGTTATTTTTATTTCTACTATGCTATTTGCATGTAATAATGAAGCTGCAAAAAAAGAGCAATTAGAAAATGCTAATGTAAAATTTTATGACAATGTATGGGATGTTGTCATTAATAAAGGCAATGTAAATTTTTTAGATACAGCTTATGCTGCTGATGTAGTTTTACATACTGTTCCTGAGATTAAAGGAAAGGATAGTGCAAAAGCTTACTATGCTAACTATGTAACCGGTTTCAGCAATAGACAATTTATTGTAAAAGAAATTTTTGGCAAAGGCAATAAAGTAGTTAAATACTGGCAGTTCAAAGGTACACATACTGGTCCTTTCTTTGGTATACCAGCAACTGGTAAAACAGTAGATGTAATTGGTTGTACTATTGCTACAGTGGTGGATGGTAAAATTACAGAAGAGCAAGACTTCTTCGATAACTAT
>CANCRC010000032.1 GCA_947380435.1 Chitinophagaceae bacterium | reverse complement strand
CTAGGGTGCTATCCTGCGCAGTTAAGTTTATGGAAATAAAGAAAGAAACTAAGAAGGATAATTTAATAAGACTCCATTTCATATGCTAATAATTTGCTTGCAATGTGATTGCCTATAATGTAATTGCTTGTAATGACGCAAAGATAACTGATTTCTTGGGCTATTACACCGCTTATGTAAAGGGCAATAAAATTCCTTCCAAATTCAAAATATTATTAATAGATTTACGATGGAGATTTCATAAACACTTAAATCCATTCAATCATGAGTAATAATCGTAGGAATTTTATTAAAAACATAGGTGGCTCTATGGCTTTATTAGCTGTAGGCAGCAATGCTAGCGCAAGTACAAATACATCAAGCGCTTCTATACTAAATTCAAAAATTAAGGTAAGTGCCAACGATAAAATACGCATTGGCTTAATAGGTTCAGGTATTATTGGACATTTTGATGCCTCTACTGCATTAAAAGTACCAGGTGTAGAATTAGTAGCTGTTTGTGATTTATATAAAGGCCGTTTAGAAGGCGCTAAAGAAACCTGGGGCAATCATTTATTTACGACACAAGATTATAGAGAATTATTAGCACGTAAAGATGTAGATGCTGTTTTAATATGTACCCCCGATCATTGGCATCAAAAAATATCTATCGATGCGATGCGCGCTGGCAAACATGTGTATTGCGAAAAACCAATGGTTCAAAAAATTGAACAAGGCTGGGGCGTCATTAATGCACAGAAAGAAACGGGCAAAGTATTTCAAGTAGGAAGTCAAATGGCAAGTTCAGTAGGTATATTAGAAGCGAAGCGATTATTAGCAGCAGGCACCATTGGAGAATTAACCATGGTAGAATCTTTTTGCGACCGTTCCGATGCAAGAGGTGCATGGAATTATTCTATTCCAACCGACGCTTCCCCTGAAACCATTGACTTTGATACTTTCTTAGGTACTGCTCCTAAAGTTCCTTTTGAAGCAAAGCGTTTTTTCAGATGGCGTAATTATGGTGCTTATGGAACAGGTGCTGCTGGAGATTTAATTGTGCATTTGTTAACGGGTATACATACCGTAACAGGTGCAGTAGGGCCTGAAAAAATTATGAGTATTGCCGATTTAAAATTATGGAAAGATGGCAGAGACTCTTTTGATATTATAAATGCAGTCATGAATTATAAAACCACTGAGAAACATAATGCATTTCATGTGGTGACAAGAGTAAACTTAACCGATGGAGAAGGCAAGGGACCTTTTGGGATTAAATTAATTGGAACAGAGGGTGTGATAGAATCCTTTGGGAATGGCTTAGTAGTAAAAACACTGAAAAGACGCGCTGTACCTGGTTATGGCGGTTACGATTCTTTTGATAGTTTTTCTAATAAACAAAAAGAAGATTTTAAAAAATGGTATAAGTCTGAATATGGCAATGACACTGATGGTGGTTATGACTTAGGGAAAGAAACTAAATTTGAAGCCCCTAATAATTACGATGATAGATTAGACCACATGATTGTATTTTTTAATGCTATAAGAACTGGCAGTAAAATATACGAAGACGCCTCATTTGGTTTAAGAGCCGCAGCACCTGCTATTGCATGTAATTTAAGTGCTCAACAAAACAAACCTATCTTGTGGGATCCGATTGGAATGAAATTAATTTAATAAAAAAGAAGTTTAATTGAACAACTCAAACTAAACTTCTTTTTATAAAATTCTAAATAACCTATTAAAAAACTTAATAGGTTATTTTTTGTCTTCTAATTCGTATCTAACAAAAGCAAACTTCTTTCCATCGGGTGACCAAGAAGGAACATTAATGGTTCCTTGACCTCCGAAGAAAGGCTCTGTTAAATCCTTAATCGTTTTATCTTCTAAATTCAATAATCTTAATTTCACTTGCATACCAAATGGATGCTTCTGTGCTTGATCTTCCATATAACTTATAATAGTGGCTTGTTTGCTGTTAGGACTAATATGCGCAAACCAATTAGAATGATTATCAAAAGTTACTTGCTCTGGCTTTGATCCATCCGGATGCATTCTCCAAATTTGCATCTTCCCCGTTCTATAAGAATTGATATAAATATATTTTCCATCAGGGCTATATTCAGGACCATCGTCCAAACCTTCTGTTTCAGTTAATCTTGTTTCGGCACCACCCTCACTACTCATGGCATAGACATCATAATTACCATTACGCTCAGCACAATACACAATAGTTTTTCCGTCAGGTGAAACACCATGCCAATAAGAAGGCGTGTTGGCAGTAAGTCTCATGGGGCTGCCCCCTTCACTTGCTACTTTGAAAATAAAAGAAGAACCCTCTTTAATAGAAGGCAGACTGCTTGATATAAATAAAGTCTTGCCATCAAAAGTATAGCCATGGTCGTTATTGGCATTAACTATATCGCCTGTTGGAAGTACGCCTAATTTTTCTCCCTTAATACTTACTCTTTCCAATATGCCCGATGCATTAATTAATAAAAACTTACCGTCATGCGACCAGTTGGGCGCTTCGAAATGTCTTTTTTCATGAAGAATTAATTCTGATTTTCCTGTTTCAAGTGTATATACGTATAAAGAACTAATGACTGTTTTACCTTCTGGAATTTGAGCATTCAGTTGAAGAGCAAAAAAGTAGAAGCATAGAAAGTTTACTATAATTTTCATGTGATCAATTTTGGGGTTATGAATAAGATCATTTTAATACTAATAAATATAAGTAAATTTACATCAGTCCATTAAAAAATAGTATGAACCGAAGCGAACAATTAGCATCCCTAGCCACCGACACTGTTTGGGATATAATTGTAATTGGAGGAGGTGCTACAGGACTGGGAACCGCTTTAGATGCAGCTACCCGAGGATATAAAACCCTGCTTTTAGAAGGACATGATTTTGCCAAGGGTACTTCTAGTAGGTCTACTAAATTAGTACATGGCGGTGTTAGGTATTTAGAACAAGGCAATATTAAATTAGTTAGAGAAGCATTAAGAGAGAGAGGCTATCTATTAAAAAATGCACCACATTTAACATCGGTACAAACTTTTATTGTTCCCGTTTTCAGTTGGTGGGAAAAAATGTTTTATGGATTAGGATTGAAATTTTATGATTTACTTTCTGGGAAATTATCACTAGGCGATACCCAAATACTTTCTAAAAAAGAAACCACCTCTCACCTTCCTACTATTAACGCCGATAAATTAGCAGGAGGTATTCTGTATTATGATGGACAGTTCGACGATAGTCATTTAGCTATTGAGATAGCGGCTACTGCTATTAAAAGTGGAGCCACTGTTATTAACTACTGCAAGGTCACAGGCTTTATAAAAACCAATGATAAAATTACAGGGGTAGAATGTATAGATCTACTATCGGAAAAAAAATATACGCTTACCACTAAGGTAGTTGTAAACGCCACTGGTGTTTTTACCAATGCCATTGTTCAAATGGACGATCATTTACAACATGATTTAGTTAGTCCTTCCCAAGGAATTCATTTAGTTATTGATGCTAAATTTTTTCCAGGCACAGATGCCATGATGATACCTAAAACCGACGATGGCCGTGTTTTATTTGCTGTGCCTTGGCATGATAAAGTAGTTCTAGGCACTACCGATACACCCATTGAGGAAATTTCATATGAACCCAAACCCTTAGAAGAGGAAATAGAATTTATCATTAAACATATAAATAGGTATTGTACAACACTCATAAAAAGGGCCGATATTAATAGTGTGTATGTTGGATTACGACCACTTGTCAAACAAAAAAGCAAAGGCAGCACGGCGCTTATTTCGCGTGAACATCATTTAAGTGTATCATCAAGTGGGCTTATTACTATTATGGGTGGCAAATGGACTACTTATAGAAAAATGGCTGCCGATGCAGTGGACAATGCAGCCTTTATAGGAAAATTCAATAAAGAAAAATGCAAGACTGCCCATACTCCAATTGGAGATGAGCAAGAGAAAGAAAATAGGATGAATGAAATTATAAAAAATGATATTTCATTAAAAGAATTAGTACATCCAAATTATACATTTACCAAGGCAGTCTTAGTGTATGCAGTAAAATATGAAATGGCCATATGCATTGAAGATATTTTAGCTAGAAGAATGAGGCTACTTTTTTTAGATGCAAAATTAGCTATAGCATTAGCGCCCATGGTGGCAAGTATAATAGCGCCTTATTTACAAAAAGATAAAAACTGGGAAGCTTTAGAAGTAAAAAGCTTTACTGAATTAGCAGGGCAATATATTTTATCATAAATTCAAAAATTATGTAAATTAGTACTAGGATGAAAAACATAAAAATTGAAACCATTGACGATTATATAGCCGCTCAGCCATTAGAGAAGAGGGCTAGTCTTGAAAAATTTAGAATAATAATACAGAAGGCTGCCCCTAAGGCCACAGAAGTAATTAGTTATGGCATGCCCGCTTTTAAACAAGAAGGTATTTTAGTGTATTTCGCAGCCTTTAAAAATCATTATGGCTTCTTTCCTACAGCAAGTCCTATTATCGTTTTCAAAAAAGAGCTACTACCTTATAAAACATCCAAAGGGGCTATTCAATTTCCAGCAGAGAAACCCCTACCCGTTAAATTAATTCAAGCAATTGTGAAGTATAGAATTGCTCAAAATAAGGAGAAAGCCGCATTTAAAACCGGTAAAAAATAAGGTTTTTGCTCATTTTCTTCGCTATTTCTTCGAAACTTCTTCATTAGTTAATACCCAATTCCATAACAATAAGTTAAAAGCATTTAATTTGCTTAAACCTTTATTAAAGTTTGAGGTCTTATTCAAAAATAAGAAGGCTAGTAGGTAGAATTATTTCTGCTATCTATTACTAGAACATTATTGAATAACTTAAAACTTATCATAATGAAAAAATCAAACTTAGTTACCATTGCATTTCTGCTATTGATTGGCTTAATTATAAGTTGTTCCAAAACCGACCTTGCCTTACCATCTACCCTTTCAAATACGGGTGGGAATACGCAAACTAATAACCCCGTTGCAATGACAGTGGTAGATCCTTATGCTGCCATTAAATTAACATTTGGAACCAATATCGACCCACTGAATTTACTTAACTATGCCAACCAAGTAATTCCTAACTATATTAATAAAGACAATACCGGTACTAATGTCATCACCAATGCAAAAGCAAGTTTAGGAAGGGTACTTTTTTATGATAAAAATTTAAGCACTACCAATACCATTTCATGTAGTAGTTGCCATAAACAAAACTTTGCCTTTAGCGATACTAGTTTAACAAGTGCTGGTGTGGAAGGCGGACAAACTGTTAGACATTCCATGCGTTTAATAAATGCAAGATTTGCTATTGAATCGAAATTTTTCTGGAATGAAAGAGCCACTAGTTTAGAACAACAAACCACCATGCCTATTCAAGATCATTTAGAAATGGGATTTAGTGGCGTTAATGGTAGAGGTAATATGGCAAGTTTATTAGCGAAGCTTTCAAAAATTAATTATTACAATGAGCTATTTAAATTTGTGTATGGCGACACAGTTGTTACAGAAGCAAGAATGCAAGAGTCATTAGCACAGTTTGTAAGAAGTATACAATCTTTTGATTCAAAATATGATGCAGGAAGAGTTCAGGTAAGAAATGACAACGACCCCTTTCCTAATTTCACCGCAACAGAAAACACAGGGAAAAATTTATACATGACCCCTCCCGTTTTTAATAATAATGGAATAAGAATTGCAGGAGGCCTAGGTTGTAATGGTTGTCATAACGCCCCTGAATTTGATATTGACCCAAATACAAAAAACAATGGTATCGTAGGTGTTATTGGCAGTAATGATATTGAATTGAATGATACAAGAGCGCCTTCTTTAAGAGATTTAACAAAAACAGACGGCACCATTAATAGCCGCATGATGCATAATGGGGTATTTAATAATTTAGCTGCTGTACTTGCGCATTATAATAATATACCAGCAAATCAAAGAAACAATAATTTGGATGGGAAATTAAGACCTAATAATAATACACAGCAATTGAATTTAACTACTGATGAAAGAGACGCTGTGATTGCCTTTATGAGAACTTTATCTGGTACATTAGTGTATAGTGATAAAAAATGGTCTACCCCATTTATTAATTAAGAAATCTATTGTTTTCAATAAATACCTACTTAACTTTAGCACTCAAAATAAAAACCATGCCCAATACCCAATCATACGCAGCATTAAGTGCTACCTCTGCTTTAGAAGCTTATTCTTTTGATAGAAGAAACCTTGGAGAAAACGATGTTCAAGTAGAAATTTTATATTGCGGCGTTTGTCATAGCGACTTACACCAAGCCAAAAACGAATGGGGTGGATCTGTTTATCCCATGGTGCCAGGCCATGAAATTGTAGGTAAAGTAACCGGGGTGGGTAATAGTGTTAGCAAATTCAAAATAGGCGACTTAGCCGGTGTGGGTGTAATGGTAGATAGTTGTAGAACTTGCAAAAATTGTCAAGAGAGCTTAGAGCAATATTGTGCAGAAGGCATGACAGGTACATATAATGCTAAAGAAAGAAACGGAACAGGAATTACCATGGGTGGTTATTCAACACAAATTGTGGTGGACCAGCGTTACACATTGCACGTTTCTCCTAAATTAGATTTAGCAGCCGTGGCTCCTTTATTATGTGCAGGTATTACAACTTATTCTCCTTTAGTTTTTGCAGGTGTAAAAAAGGGAATGAAAGTGGCAGTAGTAGGATTAGGTGGACTAGGCCATATGGGTGTAAAGTTCGCGGTATCTTTTGGTGCAGAAGTAACGGTTATAAGTACTTCCCCTTCCAAAGAAGCCGATGCCAAAAAATTAGGAGCTACGCATTTTTTAATTAGCACCGATGCAGATGCAATGAAAAAATACAATAGTTATTTTGATGTGATCTTAGATGCTATTTCTGCTAATCACGATTTTACAACTTATTTAAATTTATTAGCTACCAACGGAAAACTAATGGTAGTAGGTCTTCCAATAGAATCTCCGAAAGTACAACCTTTCTCTTTAGTAACGAATAGAAGAAGTGTAATAGGTTCTTGTATTGGTGGCATGCAAGAGACACAAGAAATGCTTGACTATTGCGCCGAACATAATATTGTTTCAGACATTGAAATAATAAAAATGCAGGACATCAATGAAGCGTATACTAGAATGTTAAAAGGAGATGTGAAATACCGTTTTGTAATTGACTTAGCTAGTTTGAAAAGCTAATTGCGATTTTAATCAACGAGTTTAATCAATTACATTAATTGATTACTACAAAATAGTAGTTTGATCATTTTTTTAAGGGATCAAGCTACTATTTCAATATTAATATATTAAACTGTTTTTTTAGGAGGAAGTGCAAAAGCAGTAGCCTCATGTGTGAAGTTGCCATTATGTGCACCATCGCAGAAAGGTTTGTTTTTGCTTAAACCGCAACGACAAAGTCCAATGACTTCTCTACCCGCTAAATCGTATGTATTTCCACTACGATCCTCAATGGTAAAATCGCCTTCTATTTTCAATGACCCGTTATTGTTGATAGTAATTTTTGTAGACATAATTTGTATTTTAGGCTTCAAAAATAAGGGTTCTTGGTCAATCGAATTGGTTTGTTTTTAAATAAGGCCTTCTGCCCTAGCTAAGCCTTAAACAAATTGCTTAAAACTCGGTTTTTACAAGTAAATTTACACCCGCCTAATTCGTAAATAATGAAAGGATTTCAGTTTAAAACATACGAAGCTCCAGATCAATCGCCCTTTGATAAATTGTTTGAAATATTCAAAGAATTAATTGTGCATACTTCTGGCGATTTTGACGAAGCCATTAGTTGGATGCGCGAGTTAGATGTGGAATATAAATTAACAGACGAAAAATATACCATTGACGATTTTATAGAAGACCTAAAAAAGAAAGGCTATATCAAACAAGAGATTAAAGATGGTGGTGGAGATGGGGAAACAAAAATAACTGCGAAAACAGAAAGGGCTATTCGACAAACTGCCCTAAATAATATTTTCGGGAATTTGCAAAGCGCAGGTAAGGGCAACCATAAAACAAAAACCTTGGGCCAGGGCGATGAAAAAAATGGAGAATTCAAAGAATTTAATTTTGGCGACAACATCGAAAATATTTCTTTAACAGAGAGTATCAAAAATGCACAAATTAATCATGGCATTGATACCTTTAATTTAACAGAAGATGATTTAGTAGTAGAACAGACCGAACAAAAATCACAAATGAGCACCGTGCTTATGATTGATATAAGTCATAGCATGATTTTATATGGAGAAGATAGAATTACACCTGCTAAAAAAGTGGCCATGGCATTAGCAGAATTAATTACCACGCGTTATCCTAAAGACACCATTGATATTCTAGTATTTGGAGACGATGCCTGGACTATTAGCATTCAAGAGCTACCTTATTTAAAAGTAGGGCCCTATCATACCAATACAGTAGCGGGCTTGCAGCTGGCCATGGACATACTAAGAAGGAAAAGAAATACCAATAAGCAAATTTTTATGATTACCGATGGTAAGCCTAGTTGTATTAAAGAGCCCGATGGTAATTATTATATGAATAGCAATGGACTAGACCAATACATAGTAGAGAAATGTTATAGCCAAGCGAAGATGGCTAGAAAATTACATATACCTATTACCACATTTATGATTGCACAGGACCCTTACTTACAAAAATTTGTGAATGCATTTACCGAAGCGAATCAGGGTAAAGCATTTTATACAGGCTTAAAAGGTTTAGGAGAAATGATATTTGAAGACTATGAAACCAATAGAAAAAAGAAACTTAAATAATTAGTACAAACATATTTATATGAAAATTGACAAAATAAAAACCCTTGGTGATTTAAAAAAACAAGGCTACCAAACTAAAAGCATTAAAGATGAATTAAGAGATAATCTAATTCTTAAAATAAAGGAAGGGATACCTGCTTTTGAAGGCATACATGGTTTTGAAGAAACCGTTATTCCTGAAATTGAAAGAGCCATTTTATCTAAGCATAATATTAATTTATTAGGCTTAAGAGGACAGGCCAAAACCAAATTAGCTCGCTTAATGATTCAGTTATTAGACGAGTATATTCCTTTTGTAGCTGGCTCTGAAATTAACGACGACCCTTTAGCCCCTATTTCAAGATTCGCCAAGGATTTAATTGCAGAGAAAGGCGATGCAACACCTATTGAATGGCTGCACCGCAATGAAAGGTTCTTTGAAAAATTGGCTACGCCTGATGTAACCATAGCAGATATTATTGGAGATGTAGACCCTATTAAGGCAGCGAATTTAAAATTGTCTTATGCCGATGAACGTGTAATACATTTTGGTATGATTCCAAGAGCCAATAGAAGCATATTTGTAATTAATGAGCTTCCCGATTTACAAGCCAGAATACAAGTAGCCTTATTTAATATTCTACAAGAAGGCGATATTCAAATTAGAGGTTTTAAACTAAGAATGAATTTAGACATTCAATTTATTTTCACAGCCAACCCAGAAGATTATACCAATAGAGGCAGTATTGTTACTCCTTTGAAAGACAGAATAGGCTCACAAATATTAACACATTACCCAAAAAATATTGCAGTTGCTAAAAAAATCACAGAACAAGAGGCAAAAATAAATGCTGTACAATCTGAGCTTGTTTATGTACCCAATTTAGCCAAAGACATTATAGAGCAAATTAGTTTTGAAGCAAGAGCCAGTGAATACATTGATGCTAAAAGTGGAGTGAGTGCAAGAATGACTATTTCCGCAATGGAAAACTTAATTAGCACAGCAGAAAGAAGGGCCTTAAAAAATGGGTTAACTAAAACGGCTGTGCGCTTATCCGATTTTATGGGTATTATACCCGCCATTACCGGAAAAGTAGAGCTAGTATATGAAGGAGAGCAAGAAGGTGCTGAAGTCATTGCTAATCTTTTAATAGAAAAGGCCATTAGTACTTTATTTAAATTTCAATTTCCAAAAATTAGTAAACTAGAAAAGCAAAATGAAAAAAATGCATATTCAGATTTACTAGATTGGTTTATTGCAGAAGGTGGCTTTGAATTATATGAAGACTTTGATGAGAAACAATACAAGAAAGTATTAGATGAAGTAAAGCCATTAGATGCCCTTATGAAAAAGTATGCTCCTGATACTAGTAAGGAAGACGCCTACTTTATGAAAGAATTTATTTTATGGGCCTTAGTAGAAAATAAAAAATTGAATAAAGAAAAATTAACAGAAGGCTTTTCTTTTAAAGATGTATTGGGACATTTAATTAATAAGTTGTAAAAAATAGCAGCTTATTAGTTTCTTTTAATACTTGCTTTTTTCTGTATAATTTCTCCACTAGCCGTTATACCCAAAACGGAGATAGTATAATTCGTGCTTACATCTCCCGTATAAAATTCAACTTCTGCTTTACCATTGGGGTTAGTATACAAATGCCCATTCCAATAAATGGTAGATCTATTATCCTTGAAAGAAGCTTTTTTAATATCTAAATTGGAATAATCTGGCATATTGTATGCAGGCGCTAAATGATAAGAAGCTGGATAGTACACTAAAGTGCCGAACTGTTCATAATGGCTACTGAAATTTGATTTCCTTTGTGTATTAATAATAATTACTCCGTTGCCTCCTCTTGCACCATAATAGGCAGCTTCTGGACCTTTCATCACTTCAACAAAGTCTATAATGTCTGGAGATATTTTAGACATTTCTGCCATTACAGGACTACCTGGGAAATCCATTGACATGCCTTCATTCGTATCTGATTGTGGGCCATTGCCTCCGGCAACCATAACTCCATCCACAATTAATAAGGGCTCGTCTTTAGCACTTAATGAAAAAGAAGTAACACCACCTAAGGTTAAGAAGCTACCCCTTAAATGGAGTCCAGGAATCATTAACATGGCAGTACTTGCATCTATAGGATTTATTTTCTGAATAGCTTCACCTGTAAGTATTTGAGAAAAATTACTTACTCTTTTACTGGTATTATAAGTATTGGCCTTAATACTCGATTTTACAAAAACCGATTGTAGCCATTCCTTACCCGTACCTCTATAAATATCTTTAAAATTAGTATTACGCAAATTAGTAACAAGCTCTACATCATCAATTGAAAATTTCTTTTTTAGAGAAAGAGGTGTTGAAAATTTTGGGAAGGGCGATGTCACATCAATTACTATTTTTTCATCTACTTTATAGCCTTTCAAAGCAGTAACTTGCAAAGTAAAAGCTACACTATCTAAATAAGGAGGCACTGTGAATGTAAACTCCCCTCTAGCATTCGTGGTATCCGTATCAAAAATGGAAAATCTTTTATTGGCATAAAGTGTCACTATTCTATTGGCTACTGCTAATTTTTTTTTGTTAATAATTCTCCCTTTTATATTTGAAAAAAGGGTGTCAACTGGTAAATTGGCTTGTTGAATGACTGCTTTATTAGCAATGGCCTCTTTGCTATATTTTTTCCCTTTAAAAATCATGGGTTGCGTTAACAATGCTAGCTCATCATAATTTTTAGTAGGCTCTAGCAATAGAGCATTTTCATTGTTTCTTACATCACTGGTTTGTTTCACAGTATTATCATCAGAAACGGCAACTGACAATGCTGTAAAATTAGGATGTAAAACAGAGTCGCCTTTATATAATGTAAGTACTACTTTATCTCTAGGAGCATAATTTTCTTTATCGGTACTAATGAATAATTCTTCTTTAGGTTTAGTTATAAAAATTGTTCTTTCGCTTACTACTTCTTGAGCTTCATTAAATAATAACAATTTTGAGATACCTGCAGGGAAATTAGATTTAGGAATAGAGAGCTCATACATATCCACACCCACACTAGCAAAGCAAAGACTATCTTTATTAATACCTAATAAATAGGATTGTTTGCCTTTTTTATATAAAGAGTCGCCCTGCGCAACTACCACCTTAAGGGTAGTAGGCGTTTGGTCCTTTATTGAAATTTGACTAGCATAGAGATTTACTAAGGGCAAGGGCAATTTAATGAATTGCTTCTCCCATTTAAAATTAGCTGCATAATTTTTAGATTTTGAAACAAAGAATGAAATTTTACCCAAGCCTGTTATACTATCTGTTTTAAACCAAGTTAATGCCGAGCTATCTAAATTGTCGTTAATAAAACCTTCCACTTTGACAGGACTACCAAACTCATCTTCCGCCTTTATAGCAATAGTGGTATTGGTACCTGCAATAATCTCTCCCCCTTCTGGATAAAAAAGCAAACGAGGGGCTTTAGTACTAATACGTGTTTCTTTAATAGGTGCTGGAGTAGATATGAATGTTGAAGGAAATTTTTTGTTGACAACATATATAGGTGAAACAAAAACAGCATTGGTATCATACTTCTGAATAGTGGCTGTATATACTCTTAACCAATAATACCCTTCTGGTAAGGAATCTTTCAACCTAATCATACCTTCTGTTCTTTCACTTGGTATATTCAGTAGTAATTGTGCAATGGCAGTATCTTTTTCGTTCACTAAATCAACGTACAATGTTTTGCTATGTGAAAAATACTTATGTGATAAAGAATTAATGATATAGGCCTTAAACCAAAGTTCCTCCCCTGCTGCGAAAATATTTTTATTCGTTTGGACAATTAATTTTTCGGTGGTACCTGCTCTTAGATCACTAATAAAACGACCAGCTAAACTATCTGTATTGTCAATGTTTGTTTGTGCTTTTGTTGCAATAGTAAAAAATAAAAAAGAAATAAATATAATTGACTTTATTGGTCGGTTCATAAAATACATTTTAATAAGAAAGATTAGAAAACCCCATTTATCGTAAGCTTGTCATATAAGCCCATATAAAGTTAGAAGAAATAACGGGAATATAGATCGCTAAAGGGATGAACGGAAGCCAGGAACTATGATAGCAAAGCAATACAAAGATTGTATATTTGCCTAGAAGGTAAATACTATGCATAAAAAATGGGGCTTCTTCATACAATTTTACATAAGGGCGCTATTTGCCTTTATTCTTTCTTTTGGCCTTGTTAGAACCTATGAGTATTTCTTAATTGCTTATAAATCATTTGTAAAACAAGCCTTGTTATTTGAATTACTTGGGCTTTTTTATGACCTATGGACCTGTCTACTCATTGGATGGGCATTATTCATTCCCCTATTTCTATTATACTTACTACACAGTGCTATTGGCAAGGCTATAACACATGCATTAAATGTATGCATCATAACTATATACATTTCCTTAATTATTGTTTTTTCTGAACGCAATATGCCCTTTGATCATGAAATTCTTACTAGAAGTATTCAAGAATCATGGACCACTTCAAAACAAATGATGACTAGCGGCATCCCCTTCTTTTTACCTTTTATTTTTTTTATAGCTATATACTTTATAACTTATTTTGGTTTTTCGAAAAAAATGAAAATTACTAGTAGCCTAGAAAAAATAATATTAAGTGTAAGTGTAGTTTCCCTATTGTTTATCTCCTATGCCACTGCTTCAGAAACCAAGTTTGATGAAAAGAAAGCATACTATTTTACTAGTAATAAATTGGCATTCTGGTGTAATGATATAATTCATTATTTAATAGAAAAAGATAAATTCGATGCCAGCAAGTTAAGTACAGAAGAATTAAATACGGCTATTCAGTTTTATCAAAAAAATCAGGCCTTTCATTTTACCAACTCAAAGTATCCTTTACTGCATTTAAATAATAGCAATGATGTATTAGGTGAATTTTTTAATTTAGATAAAACCACGCCTCCTAATATAGTGATCATAGTAGTAGAAGGTTTATCGCGTGATTTTAGTGGAGACAATGCCTATGCAGGTAGCTTCACACCCTTCCTAGATGCCTTATCAAAAAAGAGTTTAAGCTGGGATAATTTTTTAAGCACTGCTCCGGGTACTTTCGCTGCACAGCCTGCTATCACTGGTTCTTTACCTTATGGCAATAGAGGCTTTTCAGTTATAAATAAAATGCCCGACCACTTATCCCTAATAAAAATATTACGCTCCAATGGCTATCATAGTAAATTTTTAATTGGATTTAATCCCGATTTTGACAATATGGGTGGTTATATGCGCTTACAGGGCACCGATATGATATTAACAAAATATGGTTCCAAATATAAAATGATGGGCGTAGGCGCAGAAGGTTGGACCATGGGTTACCCTGATGACGCTTTATTTAATAGAAGTTTTGAAGTAATGGATTCCATTAAAAAAACACCTTACTTACATATTTATCATACGGGTACAACGCATATGCCCTATTTATTTGCACAACAACATGAATATGAAAAACTATTTGATAAAAAAATAGCCGCCTTGCCCGATAGTGCCAGCATTAAAAAAACATTAAAGGAAACAAAACAAGTACTCGTTACTTATATGTTTTCAGACGATTGCCTGAAAAACTTTTTTTCAAAATATGCAACACGACCAGAATATAAAAACACTATATTTTTTATAACAGGCGACCACCATATAGGAAGCTTCCCTTCTACGAGTGGCATTGACGACTACCATGTTCCTTTAATTGTTTATTCTCCTATGTTAAAAAGGCCTAGAAAGTTTTTGAGCATTAATTCCCATAATAATTTAGCGCCTACTATTAGTGCATTGGTCCTAAATAACTATCCTTCCCTACCTTATAAACCTAAAGAAGTGCATTGGTTGGCCAATGTGCTAGATACCACAGCTTCCTTTAGAAACAATCAATCCATGCCCTTTATGGAATGGAGTAGAGAGATGACCGATTATATTTACAAAGAGTATTATTTATCTGGACCACAGCTTTACAAAATAAATGCCAACCTATCCATAGTTAAAAGCAATAATGATTCTGTAAAAAATCATATGAAAAACCTATTGGACAATTTTAAATTAATTAATAATTTAGTTTGTACTCAAAATTTGATTTACCCGAAGAGTTTTTTGAAAGAAGAAGGGGAAAAAGAAGTACTCTTAGACTATTATAACCCTGCCATGCAAGTATTTAGCACTAAGAAGTCGGACAGCAGTATTATACCTAATATTCAAATATCTAAAAACTATCAATTTGTGTATGTAGAGGTAGCTGCAGATATTAATTTATTAAGCCCTGGGCTTGAAGACCAGCCTTCTTTTCGACTTTCCATGATAGATACCGTTGGGAAAAAGAGAAATTTTTTATTTTGGACCAACCATAATATTGTGCAAATGACTAAGAATGATTTTATAGAGAAGCAATGGAATGCCACTTCTACGAATGATATGTTCACCATCAGCGATTATAAAAAATCAAAAAGCCTTCTATTTAATTTATCCTTTTTCTCTTATGCACAACCTATGAATTTGCAAATGAAAAATGTAAGGGTAAAAGTAATTGGTATAAAATAAATTATATTTTAAAGAAGATTTTCTTTCTATATAAAAAATAGCATAAGCTCCATTCTAGTGCAAAAATACTTAAGGAGGCTCCTATTTGCACCAGCAAAGAAGGTAGGTGCAATAAATTTAATAGGCCGCTACTAATACGCGTAATGTATTCATTAAACCAACGAGCACCTATAATTTCAAAAAACAAATAAAGAAAAAGTGAATTCATACCCACCACAGTAAAAAACAATAAGTGTTTTTTATGATCTAGTATATCTATCCATGCATAACATATTACCAGCAAAATTAAACACCAACCCAAGGAGGCTAAGGTAAAAGAACTAGTAGCAATTCTTTTTATAATAGGTGTTATGCCCATATAGTCAAGCCCATAGCCTATGATTAAACAAGCCAGCGCAAATAATAATATTTTTTTTATTTTCAATATTCCTTCCTGTTTATTTCTGCTATCTTGCTGAACGATATTATCCAATTCCATATTTTCTCCCTTACCAACTTGTAAAAGTAATTTACCTACTAAGGCCCCCGCAATAGTATGCACTGCAGTAGGAATACAATTAATAGCTACCCATCCCCCTGCATTTATTTTGTTCATTAATACTGTGTCCATATAATTGCCAAAATTATGCTGATCTACGAAAGGCATATCAAAGCCTGTTATATGAGTGCCTCTGTATAAATATTCAGTGAGTAATAATAAACCAACAGCGCATAAAATTTGAAAAGTTGCACTGAACTCAAAAATTAAAAAGGCTACTAAAGTGGTAAATGATAATTGTGTAAGTACATCCCATAATTCAAAAGATAAACCTCCTGGTCGAACAGCATAATCTAATACGCCCCAAAAAAACAACCAACCACTGCGTTTTAATACTTTAAGAAAGGATTTGTTCCAGCTAACTCCTTTTTGTTTTTGTTGGTGTAAAGAATAAGCCATGGCTATACCTGCCATAAACATAAAAGAGGGCTGTATTAAATCCCAAAAGCGTAAACCATTCCAAGGATGATGAAAAAATTGTAAGAAAAAAGAATTCAATATTGAATTTTCCGATGCTTTAAAAAAATGTTCATAGAGGCCTGTGCCTTCTAATGCTAAAAGCACCATAATAAGTCCTCGCATAAAATCGAGTGAAGCTACTCTTCTCATAATTTGAATTTACAACAAAAAAAATCAACTACCTAAATGAATAAGTAGTTGATTTAAAATGTAAAACAATGATGGACTAGAACCTTGGACCTCCTGGTCTTGGTTTTGGTAATTCATTACGAGGAAGTTTTTTATCTCTTTGTGCAGCGTCGAAAACAAAAGTGGCAACAATAGTGGCAATTTGTTTTAAATCATCTTCACTTACATGATCTAGCACATCCATATTGCTATGGTGGGTGCGTGTATCATATTCCATAGGTTCTTGAATGAATTGAAAACCTGGTAAACCAACACCATCAAAGGATTGGTGATCGGTTCCACCTGTGTTACTAATAGTAATTGCTCCATTGGTAATATCTTTCAAAGGTGCAAACCATTGTTCAAAAATTTCTCTGCAAGCCGCGTTGTTTTGTAAATAAATACCACGCACTTTACCAGTACCATTGTCTATATTAAAATAAGAAGAGAATTTTTCATGAGAAGGTAATAGTTCCATAGTAGCAGGATCTGCAAAAGTCTTTTTTACATACCCTCTTGAACCTAATAAACCTTCTTCTTCTCCACCCCATAAACCTATACGAATGGTTCTTTTATTATTAATACCTACTGTTTTTAAAATACGAAGCGCTTCCATCATTACAGCAGAACCTGAAGCATTATCGGTAGCGCCTGTTCCTGTATGCCATGAATCTAAATGCGCACCAATCATAACAATTTCATCTTTTAATACAGGGTCAGTACCAGGAATTTCTGCAATAACATTATAGCCTTGTAAATCTTTATTGTAAAACTTAGTTTTAACATCGGCTTCTAATTTTACAGCTTTACCTGCTTTCACTAATCTTAAAATAGTATTATAGTCTTCAATGCCAATAGCAATATCTAAGAAGTTCTCAGGGTCTGTTCCTTTATAACCACCGCCCCCTTGAGAAAAAATAGTACCATCATGGAAACGAGGACTGCTAGTAAGCATAGCCACTGCACCTTCACTAATAGCCATTGCCTTTAAAACATTTAAAACATTACCGCCTGCACGCATTGCTTGCATTCTTCTCATCATCGCAGTATCAGGTGTAGCGCCTTGACCACGAGGCTGCATTGGAGCAGCATTAGACATTTTCTCTAATTCTTCATCGGTATAACGAGTAGCATCTGCTTTAAAGCTTTGCTTATAGGCTTCTAATTTATCAATGATAATTATTTTACCTTTTAAAGTACCACGGTACTGTTCAAGACTAGCAGAATCTTTCAGCACTACTGCCACTATTTCAGCATTTTTTAAACCCTTCGTGCCACCTGTCCAAGCCTTTGGATAGTTTTGAATAGCCTTATAATAAGGGGCTGTCATGGCTAAATAGGATTTCTCCAATTCCCAGCCTTTACCAAATTCACCCCAAGGATCCAAGGCAGCATTAGAAAGTCCAATAGATACTAATTTATCTTTAGCATAATTCGCTGC
>CANCRC010000031.1 GCA_947380435.1 Chitinophagaceae bacterium | reverse complement strand
TTTTCCAAACTTAAATTAAAATTGTTATTTCTTTTGAGAAGCAGCAATTTCAGCTCTCAATGGACCTGGATCGAACATACGGTAAATGCTAGTGATCTTATCATCTTTCCATACGTAAGAGATATGAACAGGTACTGTTATTTTGTTTTTTGTAAATCTACCTGTACCTGACCACATGCCCCAATAGCCTGTAATAGTACCACCATCTTTATCCCAAACAAAAGTTCTCATATTATCGGTAGTTAAACTAATATCTGTAAACAACATATGATGTGAGTTTTCGCCTTGAGCAAAACCTGTTCTTCCTCCTAGATCAATTTTATTAGTTCCATTATCCTCTTGGTTATTCGCAAATTGCTCTCTAACTTTTACTGTATCAGCCATAATTGCATAAATAACACTTGAGTCATTTTTTACATAGGCTTCTAACAACTGTCTTACTTTAATGGTTTTTGAATCTAAAGAAGTCCAACTGCCAGTATCACTATCTTTTACTGTGTCATTGACTTTTTTGGTTTCTTCGTTTTTGCAGGCAACTATTGAAGCCGATACAAGAAAGCATAAGAATAGTTTTTTCATTTTTTAAATTTTATTGAGTCACTAAAATATGAAAAATATATAAATTAGTATCAAAATGATACTAAAAAATTAAATATTCAATGTTTAGCCGATGAATTTTATCCCTTCCAATTGAATTAACTCATTTGGATCCCTTGTTTTACATCGTAATCAATTGAAAAACAATGTTTTACTATTCTCAAAAAATACTTTTTCTATTCCGTAGATTATTTTAGATTGTATATTAAAATTAACAAATATGAAAAATAAATTAATCTTTTCAATCATTGCTATATTTCTTTTTATGCTTAATAGTAATGCGCAGGAATCAAATGTGCAGCGCTTACTTGTTTTGCAAGACCAAATGGGAAATGCAAAAAATGTAAGTGAAAAAAGAAATATACTTAAAGAAGCATCAGTTATTCCTGGTTTTACAAGTTTTATGTTTATAAGTAAATCATTAAATGACGAAGATGTAAATAAAGTAGCGGCAACATTGGTGGCAAAATTAGCCTTAAACGAAAAAAATATAAAAGGACCAGCAGTAAAAGAAATTTTAGTAAAGGCCTTGCCTCTTTTAAAAGGGAAAGAGGGGGCACTACTGCAAAGTAAACTTACGCAACAAATGAGCAGTGCTTCTTTCAATGATGGATTTGAAAATTTATTTAATGAAAAAGATTTAACAGGATGGAAGGGCTTGGTGGCTAACCCCATTGAAAGAAATAAAATGTCTTCGGCCGCTTTAAAAGCAGCAGAAAAAATTGCCAATGAGCAAATGCAAAAAGACTGGCAAGTAAAAAATGGCTTGTTGGCATTTCAAGGACATGGCGACAATATTGTTACTGAAAAAAAATATGGCAATTTTGAATTGTTTGTAGATTGGAAAATAGCTGAAAAAGGAGATGCAGGTATTTATTTAAGAGGAAGTCCTCAAGTGCAAATTTGGGACTCTGTGAACCGTCAAGTAGGGGCTCAAGTGGGATCTGGTGGTTTGTATAATAATCTAAAGAACAAAAGTATGCCCTTGGTATATGCAGATAATAAAGTGGGACAATGGAATAATTTTCATATTATCATGAAAGGTGATAAAGTAACTGTTTATTTAAACGGCCTTTTAACTGTTGACAACCTCACATTTGAAAATTATTGGGATCGCAGTATTCCTATTTTTGAAAAAGAACAAATTGAATTACAAGCACATGGTACGCTTGCCTACTATAGAAATATTTATGTTAGAGAAATACCTATGGAGGAGATGGCTGCGATGGGTGATGCAGCAAAAAGCAAAGATGAAATGGAAGCAGTTCAAACTTTAAAAATTGGGATGAACTACAAAGGAGGAAAAATTGCTTACCTATTAACTCCATCAGACCCTGGTTATGATGCCAATGTGCAGCATGGAATTATTGCTGCAGTGGCCGATCTTCCTGGTGAAGTGGCCTGGGGATGTAATGATAAATTCCTTGCGGGCCGTTCTTCAATAGGAACAGGTAGTCAAAATACCATAGATATTAGTTCGGGATGTTCTGTAGCAGGAAATGCTGCTACACTTTGCAGCAAATTGGTACAGGGTGGATATGATGATTGGTATTTGCCCAGCAAAGACGAATTGAATAAATTGTTTTTACAAATGAAAGCAATTGGTGGGTTTAGAGAAGTTTGCTATTGGAGTTCTACTGAAACAGGTAAATACAATGCTTGCTCTCAAATTTTTGACAATGGTTTTCAAACTGCCAATGACAAGAGTACCACTTTTAGTGTTCGCCCTATAAGATCTTTTTAAATATTCGTGTAAATAAATCTTATGTTCAATAAATTATTCTTTGTATTTATATTTTTTCAATTACACTTAACAGTTTCTGCTCAAGATTTTTTGGCAGGGGCTGCTATAAGAACTATTAATCCAGAAAAAGATAGTTTATATATAGCTGGAGGTAAGGCCAACCGACCTTTTATTGATGTGCATGACAACCTTTATGTAAAAGCAATGGTGGTAAGCAATCGTACTAATAATATTACCATGCTTACATTTGATTGTATTGGATTATTGTATCCTCAATTGCAAGCTATACGATCTAGAATTAAAGCGGAACTTCCTTTAATTAATCCAGAACATATTGTAATGTCATCCACACATACTCATTCAGGCCCAGATGTAGTAGGTATTTGGGGGAAAGATTTAGCACATACAGGTGTGAATGATAAACATATGCAGCTTATAGTAGATAGAGCTGTAGAAGCTATTAAGGAAGCCTCGCAAGCAAGAAAGCCTGTAACCATTTCTTTTGGGAGCGGTTCTTTTGGAGAAGATTGGGTGAAAAATATTTCAGAACCTGGGGAACTAGATAGATCGGTAAGTATTATTCAATTGACTGACCTTAATGGAAAGAATATTGCTATGCTTACCAATTTTGCCTGCCATCCCACTATTATGGATGATGCTAGTACTGCAGCAAGTTCTGATTATGTTTGGGGCTATTATAAATATTTAGATTCTGCGCAAGGTGGGGTGAATATGTTTTTACAAGGTGCTATAGGTGGATGGATACAACCAGAAGGTGTTCCTCATACTTTTGAGCAGGCTAATTATTATGGAACTTCTTTAGGTAAATATGTTTTTGAATTAACAAAAAATAAGAACGCAAGTAAAAATATAAATTTCAATTCAGTTAAAGTGGATTTCCCCTTAAGCAATCCAAGTTTTCAAATGCTGTCTAAGGCAGGCATTATTAAGAGAGATTTTGGAAAAACAGTGAGCTCTGAGATTGCTTATTTCAATATTGGGGATGCATCCTTTGCTACTCATCCAGGTGAAACCTGTCCTGCATTAGGCCTTGCTACTAAAGAATTAATGAATAATAAGGGTCCTAAATTTGTATTAGGTTTATCGCAGGACGCTTTAGGTTATATTATTAAGCCTAGCTTTTTTGATCTAAGTAAAAATATTCCACACAGTGAGTACTTAACTGGAATGAGTATTGGCCCTGCTACTATGGGCATTATTTTATCGAATTTGAAAACGCTTATAAAAAAATAGGCCCCTATTACTAGAGGCCTATTTAATTATTATACTTTGAATATATTATTTTGGAGATTTAACATATCCATTAAAATAAACAATTTTTCCATTTTCAAATCTAAAAGTATCCATCCATTTGAACTTTGTTGTTTTACCATCTGGCGTTTCCACATCTGCTTCATCCCAAACGCTTACCCACTGATGTCCGTTATCTGCAACAGTAGGAAATATGGCAACTATTTTGAAATTCTTGAAATTGATTTGTGAAAAATTCTTTTCCACAAAGTCTAATACTGCAGCTTTACCTTTTAAAATACTTCCGTCTTCTAAATCAAAGACAACAGTGTCTACTAAAAAATCTCCAACCGTTTTAAAATCCTTAGCAAACATTGCTTGATGCAACTGTTCAACTAACAATACATTCTTTTGATCACCTATTTTAACATTATCTACATAGGTAGGTTTAAAAATGTGTTCGATTTTAGTTGCTTCTGTGTCGGCACTTGCAGTTTCTTTAGCAGCAGGACTTGTACATGCAACTATTGAAGCTGATACAAGAAAACATAATAATAATTTTTTCATTTTTTAGTTTGTTTTTGTTAATGATAAATATTGATACTTTAAATTAGTAAATTACTTTCATAAATAAAGTGTTTTGCGTACATTCCTTTATGATCAATGCCTCTCAAAGCTTTCTCGCTATATGAAAATCAAGGATTTAGGCAAAATCCTCAATTTTTTTAATTATTTTTTCGTGCATACTTCTTACACCCTTCGCTACAATACTTCACTTCTTCCCAAGTTTTTTCCATTTTTTTTCTCCAATTGAAGGGTCTATTACAATGCAGGCATATTTTAGAAGGCAGGTTTGCCTTTTTAATAGTTTTTTGTTTGCTATTTTTCATGAGTGCATTTGTCTAAAAGTTAAATTAATTCTCGGAACTATAATTTTCTTTGACTTAGGCATGGAGTGTAGCCAATGTTTTTGAAAACTGCCTAGCATTTCTAATAGTGATCCACTTTCAAGTAAAATAGAATGCGTCTCCTTGGTTACTTTATGTTTAATAGCAAATTTCCTTTCTGCGCCAAAACTTAAAGAGGCTATGGAACTATTGGGAATAATTTCCTTCTCATCATCACTATGCCAACCCATACCTTCTTCTCCATCATGATACAAATTCAATAAACATGCATTGTAGTTTGATCCAGTGTAAGAGTTAATTAGGTTCTTTATTTCCAGGAGTAAGGGCATCCATGTCAATGCTTGTTTTGTTTTATTAGAGTAGGTGTAACTCATTAAACTATCTCCATAGAATGCTACCATTCTTTTAGTAGTTATTTCCTTGCCAAACATGACCAATTTTTCATTGGTCCATTCTATTTTGTTTAGGAGTTCATTGAAATATTTATCATTTTCTTCGGCATTAATAATTTTTCCAAAATAATGTGCTTGTCCATCTTGGTTTATGATATTTGGAAAATCTCTTATCATTCTATTCTATCATTTGATGGTTCTCGAAATTATATTTTCCTTTGTGCCTCAAAACAAATTTAGATCAAATTGTTTTATTAAAATTCTATATAATGCAAACACCCATTGAAAATTTAAAATTAAGTATCCAACCTACAAGAGAAGCATTATTATCACATAAAGTGTACAGTCAAATAAAAGATTTTGATGGCATCAAGGATTTTGCAAAGTATCATGTGTTTGCTGTCTGGGACTTTATGAGTTTATTAAAATCCTTGCAAATAGGACTTACTTGTGTAAGCCTACCTTGGATACCTGTTGGTTCTGCCAATACTCGTTTTTTAATTAATGAAATTGTTTGCGGTGAGGAGTCGGATCTAGATGAACAAGGCAATAGGGTAAGTCACTTTGAATTGTATTTGACTGCCATGCGTCAAATGGGGGCTGATACTAGTAAAATAGATGAATTATTAGCTTTGTTGAAAACAGGAAGGGCAATAAATGATTGCATAAATGCAGTTGATATGCCAACAGAAGTAAAACAATTTTTACAATACACTTTTGAAATAGCCATGCATGCGCCACTGCATGTTAAAGCCGCCGTTTTTACCTTTGGCAGAGAGGATTTGATTCCAGATATGTTCACAGAAATTTTACATAAAATTTATGCCGAGCATCCAGACAAAGTATCCATTTTTAAATACTATATAGAAAGACATATTGAAGTAGATGGCGGTCATCATAGCGAATTGGCTATTCAAATGGTATCAGAACTATGTGGAAATGATAAAACTAAATGGGAGGAGGCTACGAAAGCAGCTGTAGATTCTCTAAAAATTCGCTCATTATTATGGGATGCGGTTTGTACAAATAAATTTGTTTAAAAATCTTTTATAAAAATTAAACAAATGCTTAAACAAAGCTAAATATTTTAATTTTTTTTATATTTTTTAACAAGTATTCTAAATTTTTATTTTTAACTTTTGTTCAGTTTTAAAAACAACGATTGCTTAGCTATTGCTTTGCATTATGTATTTAAAAAATGCATAATGACAGCCGGAACGAAACGTGGAGTGTTGTGAATTAATATGTTCACCAAAACTCAACAAATATGGATCATTTATTTCTTCTTGATGCCTCAATGGCGATTGCAAAGACCGACTATGTGTCTTTTACTTTCTTCATTGGCACAATGGCCATGATGGCCGCGGCGGTATTTTTCTTCTTAGAACTGAACAACACTAGTAAAGAATGGAGAACCTCGGTATTGGTATCTGGGTTAATCACTTTTATTGCTGCTGTTCACTATTATTACATGCGTGGTTATTTTTTAGAGACGCATGAAAGTCCAACCTTTTTCCGTTATGTAGACTGGTTATTAACTGTGCCTTTAATGTGTGTTGAATTCTATTTAATCACAAAAAAAGCGGGTGGTACAACAAGTTTATTATGGAAAATGATTTTAGCTTCTGTTGTAATGTTAGTTACAGGTTATTGGGGTGAAGCAGTTGCCCCAGCTCAAGCAACATTATGGGGAACTATAAGTGCTATCGCTTACTTCTACATCGTATATGAGGTATGGATGGGAGATGTTAAAAAATTAGCAACTGGCGCTGGTACTGCAGTAGCATCTGCGAATGCAGCATTAGGTTGGTTCGTTTTAGTAGGTTGGGCTATTTATCCTTTAGGATATTTAATTGGCACAGCCGATGGACAATGGTATGCTAGCTTCAAGAATATTGGAATTGACATGAACGTTATTTACAATATTGGAGACGCTGTCAACAAAATAGGTTTTGGTTTGGTTATTTATAGCTTAAGTAGAAAAGCTGCTTAATATATTATAATAACTTTTAAGGGGCAAGTTGGTTACTTGCCCCTTTTTTTATTTAATTTAGATCCATGCAAATTAAACTACGTCTTTACTTAATATTATTTGCATTTCTTTTATTCCTTATTGATATTGTTTTTGTCTTAAATAACAGTACTCAAATTTCCTTTTTAATTGTTGTTCTTATTCTTTTTGGAGTTCCTCATGGAGCCCTTGATTTATACATTGACCAACACTTACATAAATCGGATAGTAATCAAAAATTATTTCTTTTAAAATATATTGCTAATATTATTGGCTACGCCTTCGTTTGGTATTTTTTCCCCATTGCAGCTTTAATTATATTTATACTTATTACGGCTTATCATTTTGGAGAAATGGATTGGCTAGGCAAATCTGAAAACTTTATTCAGAAACTTGCCTATTCCATAATTGGCCTATTATGGATTTTATTATTACTTTCAAAAAATATACATTTTGCCTTACAAATTTTTATTAGAATGGAACGCTCTGCTTTTAATGAAAGTCAATGGGTGGGGCTAGCTAATAAAATTTATCCCATCACACTTATTGGGATAGCTGCTATTTATTTTATATTATTCTTTTTCAAAGCGCAGTTCTTCTCCAAAAATAAATACTACTATTATTTAATTGTACAACAAGCTATACTTATTAGTTTTGCTCTTTATATGCCACTATGGCTTTGTTTTGCCTTTTACTTTGGTTTCTGGCACTCTTTATTGTCATTTGATAAAATAAGAATCACATTTAATATGCCCAATGATTTTAATGGCTGGAAGAATCTGCTTATTAAAGCAGCTCCCTTTTCCATAATGGCCTGGTTTGGCTTCATTTATATTACCTTTTTAACCCTTAATAGTAAAGACGCTTCTGGTATTTTTACACTGCTATTCATTAGCTTATCAGTGCTGGCACTGCCTCATCTGCAAATTTTTACCAAGATTAAATTGAAACCAGAATAGTTTGTGGGTGAAGTTTTTTTCATACATTTAAGTATATGAAAAAAGATAAAATTCTACACTTTAGTTACACAGGATGTATAACTAAACTTCTACTTCTTGCCTGCATTTTTTCAGTTAATAATTTATCTGCACAAACTGTAGTAGAAAAAATTGTTCAAGAAGAAAATAGTCATTCACAACTACAAACATTAGCCCACGAATTATTTGATAAAATTGGGCCAAGATTAGTGGGTACTCCACAAATGCAAAAAGCCAACGATTGGGCAGTGGATAAATATACAGGCTGGGGTATTGCTGCTCGAAATGAAAAATGGGGTGAGTGGAAAGGTTGGGAAAGAGGCATCACACATATAGATATGCTTTCTCCTAGAGTAAAAAGTTTAGAAGGAACCCAGTTGTCTTGGAGCCCTTCTACAAAAGGAAAAGCAGTGAAAGCAGAAATAGTTATTATTCCAGATGTACAAGATTCACTTGCATTCCAAAACTGGTTACCTTCTGTAAAAGGAAAGTTTGTAATGATTTCAATGCATCAACCCACAGGAAGGCCCGATGATAACTGGCAACAATTTGCGACAAAGGAGTCTTTTGATAAATTAAAAAAAGAGCGCAGCGAACAAGCCGATGCTTGGAGAAAACGTTTAAGTAAAACAGGGTACTCTTCAAGAATGCTTCCTATTATATTAGAGAAAGCGGGTGCAGTGGGTGTTTTAACAAGCAATTGGTCGAGTGGTTTTGGAGTAGATAAAATTTTCAATGCCTACACTTCTAAAATTCCAACAGTAGATATTGCATTGGAAGACTATGGAACTTTGTACCGCTTAGTGGAGTCTGGTGATAATCCTATTATTAGTATTGAAACCGCTTCCAAAGATTTAGGCATGGTACCTTCCTTTAATACCATTGCTGAAATAAAAGGAAATGAAAAGGCCGACGAATATGTAATGCTTTCTGCACATTTCGATTCTTGGGATGGTGCTCAAGGTGCCACAGACAATGGAACAGGCACACTAACTATGATGGAAGCAATGCGCATTTTAAAATTGGTTTACCCTAATCCTAAGCGTACTATTTTAGTGGGACATTGGGGGAGTGAAGAACAAGGATTAAATGGATCTAGATCCTTTGTGGAAGACCATCCTGAAATTATAAATAAACTACAAGCTTTATTTAATCAAGACAACGGAACAGGAAGAATTGTAAATATTTCAGGACAAGGCTTTCAACATGCCGGTGAATTTCTAACAAGATGGTTAGCCGCTGCACCCAATAATATAAAAGACTCTATTAAAACAACTTTCCCAGGCGCACCGGGGGGTGGGGGTAGTGACTTTGCTTCTTTTGTAGCTGTGGGTGCTCCAGGTTTTTCTTTAGGTGCTTTGAACTGGTCTTATTTTAATTACACTTGGCATACCAACAGAGACACTTATGATAAAATCATATTTGATGATCTAAGAAGCAATGCCATTTTAACAGCTATAATGGTTTATATGGCTTGCGAAGACAATGAAACTTTCCCAAGAGATAAAGCAGATATGGGTACTGATAAAAGAACGGGGCAACCAGTGCAATGGCCGGTTCAAGTAAAAGCAATGCGCACAGGTCCTATTGCTCCTAAGAATTAATGATAAAATTTGTTTAAGCTTTTTAAAGATATACTGAAACTTATACCACAAAAAGGCTTCTATTTATAGAGGCCTTTTTTTGTGGGCGTCTAAGTTAATTATACTCTAGAAAATAAATTACTTGTTAGATAAGCTGCAATTTATTTTTAATGATTCTAACCCATTAAAAATCATAGCATTAAATTTTTATAAAATCTTTAATAGATTTCTGTCTTAGTATATAATATATGTTAACTTTGAATACTTAGATGCAAAAATCAATAAAAAATATCTTTTCTTTTCAAAGGTCTCCCAATTTTATAACCATTTTTTGGTTCCTGGTACCCTTTGTGGCCGTGCTTTCAGAAATAAATAGAGGGGATGCCTATATCAATAATTACTTCATTTATAAAAATGTTTTTTGGCATACATTTCATCAACAAAATTTATATAGTTTTTATCCCGCTGAATACTTTGATAAAAACCATTATGGCCCTTTATTCAGTTTAATCATTGCTCCTTTTGCTTTACTACCCAATTTCATAGGAGCTACTTTATGGGCTATGTTGAATGTTTGGATTTTATTTTATGCTGTACATAAATTACCGGTAACGCAGTGGGGTAAGAATATAATTTTATTAATTTGTTTAATTGAAACATTAACTGCTATTCAAAATTTACAATTTAATCCAATGCTATGTAGTTGGATAATTTTGACTTATGTTTTTATTAAAGAAGATAAATTAGGGCTAGCCGCCCTATTAATTGTTGCAGGTGTATTTGTTAAATTATATGGAATTGTAGGTATACCTTTTATATTTTTTTCAAAGGATTATAAAAAACTAATAGCCTATTTACTATTATGGGCTGTGATACTATTTTGTTTACCCATGTTTATTTCTAGCCCTGAGTTTGTGACAAAGTCCTATTTTGACTGGTATCATTGTTTGCAAGAAAAAAATATTGAAAATATTACTTCCTACCAAACCAATGCTATGACCGATATTTCTGCCATGGGTTTTGTGAAAAGAGTTAGCGGGTTTTATAGTATACCTAATTTTTATTTTACCATTCCCGCTGGTATTTTAATGATTTTGCCTTTGTACCGATTCTCAAAATGGAAAGAGGTTAAGTTTCAGTTATCGTATTTGGCGCAACTGCTAATTGGCTTGGTTATTTTTTCTACCTCTGCCGAATCGCCTACCTATGTGATTGCTGTGACTGGATTTGGAATATGGTATGTATTATTTGCCCCCAAGCCCCCTAAATGGCTATACATTTTATTATTATTTCTATTGGTGCTTACTGTATTTTCCCCAACCGATTTATTTCCTAAATACTTAAGAGATGAATTTGTAATAAAATACTCGTTGAAGGCAGTCCCATGTTTTGTAGGTTGGATATTGATTAGTTTTCATTTACTTTTTGCTAATTTTGATCAAAATCACACCCATGCAAACCAAGCTTGAGATAATTTTACCAGCACATAATGAGCATGGAAATGTGATGCCTATTTATGATGAAATAAAACAGGCTTTAGGCAATACGAATTATTACTATACTGTATTGTTTGTAGACGATGGTAGTATAGATGATACGCTGTTGCAAATAAAAGAAATAGCAAAGCAAGACAGTAAAGTAAAATACATACAACTTTCAAGAAATTTTGGTCACCAAAATGCTATTAAAGCAGGTTTGGACGCCTCTACTGCAGATGTAATTATAATGATGGACTGTGATTTACAACACCCCCCTTATTTAATCAATGAATTATTGAAACAGTATGAACTTGGCTATGATATAGTTCGTACCCATAGAGTTGAAAATGAGACTTCAGGTTATTTTAAAAGAAAAACATCTAATTTATTTTATAAAATTCTCAATCAGTTATCTGATATCACGCTTGAACAAGGCTCTGCAGATTTTAGATTAATTAGTGGCAATGCCATTACTCAATTAAAATCATTTAATGAATTCGAATTATTTTATAGAGGATTAATTAAGTGGATGGGCTTTAAACAAATTAGTATAGAATACCATCCTGAAGATAGGCTTAGTGGCAAAACTAAATATACAATTAAAAAAATGGTAAGCTTTGGTTTAAATGGGTTCACTTCTTTTAGTACCAAGCCCTTATACTTTGCCGCTTATCTTGGATTAATTTTTTCTATTTTGTCTGTGATGTATATTCCTTATATTATTTATGCATTTTATACGGGAACTGAAGTACGTGGTTGGGCTTCAGTGATTGTAACTGTAGTGTTTTTTGGAGGCTTAAACCTTATGATTTTAGGTATTATTGGAGTTTATTTGAGTAAATTATTTTCACAAAGTAAAAGCAGGCCACACTATATTATTAAAGAATCAAATTTATGATTCCTAAAATTTTATTAAGTTTTGATGTAGAGGAATTTGATATGCCCTTAGAATATCAATTTAATATTTCTGCAGAAGAACAAATGAAACTAGGCAAATTAGGATTAGATAAGTTAATGCCTCTATTAGCAGACCCTGCTATTCAAGCTACTTTATTTACTACTGCCAATTTTGCAAATCATTATCCAGATAGCATTAAAGCTTTATCGGAAAAACATGAAATTGCTTCACATAGTTTTTATCATTCTAGTTATAGTACTGAGCATTTAAAATTATCTCGTGAAAGATTGTCTGCCATTATTCATAAAGAAGTGGTTGGTTTAAGAATGCCTAGAATGAAGCAGGTTCCTGTGGGGGATATCATAGAAGCGGGCTATGCATATGATGCTTCTATTCATCCCACTTGGTTACCTGGCAGGTATAACAATATGCATTTGCCTAAGAAACTTTATAAGCAGGAGGGTTTAACTAGAATACCTGCTTCGGTGAGTAGTTTTTGTAGAATACCTCTATTTTGGCTAAGTTTTAAGAACTTTCCCTATTCATTATATCTAGCCTTAGCAATACATAGCTTAAAAACAGAAGGCTTCTTAAGCCTATATTTTCATCCCTGGGAGTTTGTAGATATTAGTGCATATGGCTTGCCCAAGTATACCACAAAGGGTTGTCAGTCAAGTCTTTTTGAGAAATTGAACCGTTTAATAGCAGATCTAAAAAAGCACGGTGAGTTTATTTCGTATAATAAGTACGCTGAAATGCAAGCTAATCATTAAACCTTTTATTTGAAGGGTTGTCTAATTTTAAAATTAGGCAGCATGAAAATAGTATTATTACTTTTTTTACTTAGTTCAATTGCTTTTTTAAGCAGACAAGAGCTTAAAGAAATTTAGTTTCCATAAAATAAGAGGCTCTTGCAGTACCAGCCTTTCCGAAGCGAACAGCTTCTGCGTTTACTTGTTTAAAATTTCAGTAAATTTGGGGTATTAGGGGATAAGAAAGGGATTGTACTCTTTTCACTAAATTTATATCAACAATGAAATTTTTCAATATCTTCTTTTGTATCGTTTTTATCTTATTTGCAGCTGTGCAATATAACGACCCAGACCCTTATTTATGGATACCCATTTATTTGTATCCTGCTTTACTTTGTTATTTTAAAGTAATACAGAAGCCCATACATAGAATGGCTTACTGGGCTGGTTTTCTAGTATTTGCTGTCTATGCTATTTATAAAATGTTTGACACCAATGGCATTATTGATTGGGTTCAGTTTCATAACGCCTCTAATATTGCAAGCACCATGAAAGCAGAACAACCTTGGGTAGAAGAATCGAGAGAATTTTTTGGCTTAGTTATTATTCTTATTGTACTGGGCATTAATTATTTTAAAGAAAACAATAATCAATCTGCCCGAAAATAAAATAGTTTATCATACGTTTATCACATACCATGCGCACTCCTAAATTTCAATCCATTAAGTTCAGCAAAGCACTTACTATACTTTTTTTCTTTACAATCATTTTTTCTTTTAAGTCAAAGGCGCAAGTATTTGATTCTCTTTTAAATATTTATGAGGAGCAATTTCCGCACGAAAAAATTCACATTCACTTTGATAGAACTATGTACAATACAGGAGAGTCTATATTTTATAAACTCTATGTATTATCAGGCATGGAATGGACTAGCGTAAGCAAGAATGTATATGTGAACTGGTATGACAATAATGGTAATTATATAAAACAAACAGCAGCGCCTTTATTTCAATCTTCTGCTAAAGGTAGTTTTGAAATACCTGCCAATTATAAAGGCGATTTTTTAAGAGTCAAAGCCTATACCCGTTGGATGTTGAACGACGATAGTGTTTTTTTATATGAAAAAAATATTCCTATTAATGATGGAGTAGTTTCCAAAGCAAAAAATATTACGACTAATAAAACTAGAGTAGATGTTTTTCCGGAAGGGGGTACTTTAGTGGAAGGCCTTTTAAGTAAACTAGCATTTAAGGCTACTAATAATTTTGGGACCCCGATATTTATTAAAGGCTTTGTCGTAAACGATAAAAATAAAGTCATAGATACTTTAAAGGTTCAACACGATGGCATGGGTGTATTTAAATTAAGACCTACTACTGGAGAAAAGTATCAATTAAATTGGACCGACGAAAATGGACAAAAAGGAACTACCCCCATTATAGCGGCCAATAAGCAAGGCGTAATTTTAAAAATTAGCATGGACAATGAAAAGGCCTATGCACAAGTAGAAAGAACCATTGATGTACCTTCTGCATCCTATAAACATATGAGGTTAATTGTGCATCAGAATCAACATTTAATATATACTGTTGAGTTTAAAGGGGAGGAGCGTCAAGTGCAAAAAGCAGCATTACCCATTGAGGAACTTCCAACAGGGGTAGTTCAATTTTCTTTATTTACCAATGATTGGCTACCTATTGCGGAAAGAATTGTACTTGTAAATAATCGTTTACATGAATACAATGCCAATTTAAATGTAGGTATTGCGAATACAAGTAAGAGAGGTAAAAATGTACTTGAAATAACAGTCAAAGATACAGCGGCTTCCAATATGTCTATATCTATTACCGATGCCTCCATTGTTATGCCCGAACAACAAACTATTTATTCCGATTTTCTTTTAAGCAATGAAATTAAAGGCAAAGTGTATAACCCTGCTTATTATTTTTCAAGCGATGCCGATTCTGTTGCCGCTCATTTAGATTTAGTCATGCTTACTAATGGATGGCGCAAATTTGATTGGGCAAAAATTAAAGCAGGTCTATTACCTACCATCACTTATCCGAGAGAGACTGAGTTAATGAAGCTTGCTGGTAAATTATATGGAGGAACTATTGCAAAATCTTCCGATAATCTTTTATTGAATTTAATTATTCACGGGAAGGATAGTTCCAATAAGATGTTATTTGTGCCAGTTGGAAAAGATGGCAGCTTTGAGGATAAATCGGTTTTCTATTATGATACTGCTAGAATTTATTATTCACTCAATGGAAAGTCAAAACTAGACAATCAAACTGTAGTACATTTTGATAATGGATTGATCAAACAAGAGTTTACTAAAATACAAGTGGACCCGGGTGGCTTTCAGTCTTATACTACCGATAGTATGGCAAGGGCTAAACTAAATTTATTTTTAGTAGAACAAGAAAGACAAAGAAAATTATTGGCCTCTATGACTTTGACAGAAGTAGTGGTGAAGACAAGAGTGAAAACCCCTGTTCAGTTATTAGAGGAAAAATATGCAAAAGGTCTTTTTGCTGGAGGCGACGGTGTCTCTTTTGATTTAACCTCCGATGGCTTAGCAATAGCAGCTATTGACATATTAACTTATTTGCAAGCAAAAGTACCTGGTTTAAGTATTTCAATCTCGGGTTCGCAAGCTTCAGCTTCTTGGAGAGGATCTAAAACCGATTTCTATGTTAATGAATTTAATACACCTATTGAACAAATTCAAACAATGAATATTGCAGATATTGCTTTTATCAAAGCTATTAGACCTCCTTTCTTTGGATCATCTGGTGCTGGTAGCGGAGGTAGTGGAGGGGCAATTGCTATTTATACTAAACGTGGAGGTGCAAATAAATCAAGTAATATTAATAGTAAGGGAATGGAGAATATTGTTTTGGGAGGCTATTCAGTATTTAAAGAGTTTTTTCATCCAGATTATGATAAACCCACTGCTAGTTTTGAAACAGATAATCGTACCACCTTATATTGGAACCCTTATGTCTTAACAAATAAAAGAAGTACAAGGGTGAGAATTGAATTTTACAATAACGATATAAGCAAGAAGCTACAAATTGTACTCGAAGGCATGAATGCAGATGGTAAATTAGCACGAGTTGTGAAGTTTATAGAATAATAAGCCCTTTTTTTGTTTAAATTTCTCCTTAATTATTCCTAGTAAAAGCAAACATTTAAAGTATTTAAGTCTTTAAATGCTAATTATTATCTAATCATTAGCAAAACAAACAATTGGTAGTCAACATAATATGGCAATATCGCTAGATTATTATCTTTTTGTTAAAAAAATCCCAATTTAGTAAACCGATATATATATATTCAAATTATATTTGAACAAGTTGAGGCTGGTATCTGTTTTTTCATTTACAAGCTTTTCTTGCTAAGTAAAAATTTGGCTAATAATTAAACAATAAAACATGAGTAAAAAAATCCTTATGAGTGTTTGCGCATTTCTACTGACTATAATGGTTAGTTATGCTCAAACAATTAAAGTAACCGGTAAGGTTCTTGACGAAAAAAATGCCCCTGTTGCTGGCGCTAGTATTCTAGAAAAAAGCACAAAGAAAGGACTCACTGCTGACGCTAATGGTAATTTTACTATTACAGTGAATCAGAAAGGTGCAGTTTTAGTTGCTTCTGCTTTAGGCTTTGAAGGCGCTGAAGTTCCTGTTACAGGAAACACCATCACTATCAGATTAACTTCTGAAGTAAAAGCTTTAGCCGATGTAGTTGTAACAGGAGTAGGTGCTGCTACTTCAAAGAAAAGATTAGGTGTTGCAGTTGAAAATGTGAACCTATCTAATCAAGTGAAAGTAGCCACTGGTGATGTTGGTCAACAATTAGTTGGTCAAATTGCGGGTGCGCAAATTCAAAGTACGAATGGTTCTCCAGGCCGTCCTTTACAAATTTTATTGCGTGGTATTAACACTGTACAAGGTGGTACCTCTCCAATGATTTTAATTGATGGAATTGAAGCCCGTGCAACAAGTTTAAACTCCATTGACGTAAATATCATAGAAAGAGTGGAGGTGGTACAAGGTGCCGCTGCTGCTTCATTATATGGTGCGCAAGGTGCGAATGGTGTTATTCAATTATTTACTAAAAAAGGTAAACAAGGTAAGATGAATATTGAATTCAGTTCATCTACTACTAATAATTCATTATTAAATATTGGTGGATTAGAAAAAGCACATTATCATGCCTTTGTTACCGATGGTTCTAATAATGTTTTAACTGGTTCTGGTGCAATTATGTCATTAGATCCTAAAACATTAGTATTCAATGGTGACGTGCAATACAACTCTTTAGGAGTGGAAGGTCTTGCTGGTGCAAAATATACGAGTATTCAAAATAAAGCTTATGACGCTAATTTAAAATACTACGATCATTATAAACAACTTTTAGGAGATGGTTATGCGCATAATGCTTCATTAACTATTTCTGGTGCTGGTCCAAAAGTAGATTACTTATTTTCTGGATCTACCAACATGCAAAATTCAAACTTCATTAATAATGGAGACTACCAACGTTCTAACTTAACAAGTAAGATTGGTTTAGAATTAGCAAAAGGTTTGAAGTTTACAACTACTACTCAATTGGTGTATACTAAGAATACTTTGAATGATCAAACTGGTCGTAACGTATTCTTTGCTTTGAATAACGCTCGTCCCTTTGTTGATTTTACTCAAAAAGATTTAGATGGTAACTATGCAACTTATTTTGGAGCTGCTGCAGGTGTAAACCACTCTAACCCTTTTTATACAAATCAATACTCAAGAACTTTAATTGAGAAAATTGATGTTATTCAAAACTTCAATTTAAACTATCGTTTACCTAAGTTTTTAGAATTAGATGCTAAATATGCTATTAACTCTTCTAATACAAATACGAACTACTACTATGACGATCAGTCTGGTAATGCGAATGCTGTATTACAAGGAAGATTCACTAGTAACTACAATCCTAACAGTTCAGCCAATGGTACCACCACTGGTGAGATTGACAACTATGTAGATAGAACAATCTTCCAAAACTTTATTGGAACAGCTACTTTTAGAACCGATTTCCAAAAGGATTTTAATATTAATATTCCTTTAAGAACTTCTACAACAGCTGCATTTGATTACCGTAATAGTTATTATAAATCTTATGGTTCTTATGCTTATGATGGTCCAGGCTATTCGCCTTGGAATTCTTCTCAAGCTGCGAACTTTAAAACTTTTACAGACTATGTTCAGCCATTTATTACTTATGGTATACTTGCGAATCAACGTTTTGATTGGTCTGACTTTGCAGGTTTCTCTGTAGGTGTTAGAAGTGACTATTCATCTGCTTTCGGATCGGGTGCAACTGCACAAACTTTCCCAAGAGGAGATGCATTTCTTGCTTTACATAAATTAAAGCCATTTGAAAAACTTAAATTAGACAACGTTATTAACGAGTTTAAATTAAGAGCAGGTTATGGTGAGGCGGGTATCCAACCAGGTGCCTTCCAACGTTTCCCTGTATTAAGTGCTGTGAACCTTGGTGCGAATAGCGATTTCGTTTCTCCTATTACTACTCCTAATAAAAATTTATCTGTGGAGTTGTCAAAAGAAACTGAATATGGTACTGACTTAGGTTTTAACTTATTACGTGGCAAGTGGTTAAAAACTGCCAATGTTTCTGCTACTTTATGGAA
>CANCRC010000030.1 GCA_947380435.1 Chitinophagaceae bacterium | reverse complement strand
GTTAAGCGTTGGAAAAAGAAGTATAAAATTAAATTAAGCTCACAGGCCTCCAATACTAGCCATTTAGTGGAATACCGATTCTTAGACGACGAACAAGAAGAAATTAAGTTCTAGGGAAATTTCGGCTTTTACTTAGCTTGGTTTTATTTTTGCCATTATCTTTACTGCAATATCATTACTACATGAGTAAATCTAAATCTGCTTTCTTTTGCAATAATTGTGGATACGAATCCACCAAGTGGGCGGGTAAATGTCCTTCTTGCAATGAGTGGAATACATTTACTGAAGAATTAATTGATAGTGGTAAAGAAAAAGAAAGTACCTGGGAAGAATATCATACAAATCAAAAGGGCACAACGGTAATTGCCATTAACGAAGTCAATAGTTTATCGGAAAAAAGAATTGACAGCGGTGACGCCGAATTAAATAGAGTATTAGGTGGCGGTATTGTTCTGGGCTCTATTATTCTTGTAGCAGGCGAACCTGGTATTGGGAAAAGTACTTTGTTTTTACAACAAGGGCTTTTAATGAAGGAGCAGGTGGTTTTATATATTAGTGGGGAGGAAAGTATTCAGCAAATAAAAATGCGCGCCGATAGATTGAATATTAAAAACGATCAATTCTTTTTATTAACTGAAACACATACAGCAGCTATTTTTAAAGCCATTAAGAAATTAAAACCAACGGTAGTCATTGTCGACTCTATACAAACTTTAGAATCCAATGTCATTGAAGCGGCTGCGGGCAGTGTCTCTCAAATAAAACAAACGGCTGCAGAATTTCAACGCTTTGCTAAAGAAACGGGCACACCAGTATTTTTAATTGGACATATTACCAAAGAAGGAACCATTGCAGGACCGAAAATATTAGAGCATATGGTAGATACCGTATTGCAATTCGAAGGAGATAGGCATTACGCATATAGAATGTTGCGTACTTTAAAAAATAGATTTGGTGGCACTAGCGAATTAGGTATTTATGAAATGACTAGTGAGGGCATGAAAGTAGTGACCAACCCTTCTGCTTTTTTAATCGCCCAAAGAAATGACGCCCTAAGTGGAAGTACTATTGCAGCTTCTATGGAAGGTATGCGTCCATTACTTATTGAAGTGCAAGCCTTGGTCACACAAAGTGTTTATGGCACACCACAAAGAACAGTGACAGGTTTTGATTTAAGAAGATTGCAATTGCTATTAGCTGTTTTAGAAAAACGGGGCGGCTTCGCCTTTGGCATGAAAGATGTTTTTGTAAATATTGCAGGTGGTTTAAAAATAGAAGACCCTTCCATGGACTTGGCCATTATACTGGCCTTACTTTCTTCTTTCGAGGACCTTCCACTTCCACAAGGCATTTGCTTTGCAGGTGAAGTAGGATTGAATGGAGAAATTAGAGCTGTGAATAGAATTCAACAAAGAATTGCAGAGGCTGAAAAATTAGGCTTTGAAAAAATTATTATTTCAAGCTTTAATCAAAAAGGAATTGATACTAAAAAATTAGGCATTAGTGTAGTGGCAGTAGAAACAGTAGAAGAAGCCTATAAGCTCTTCTTTAATGCTTAACAATACAATCATTAGATTTACATTCATTAGATGTAGATTTATTAGCTCCTTTTTGAATCGTATCCAAGCATATATTGCTGGTTTTTTTCATTTATTTTATCCGCATATTTGTATGCACTGTGGCAGTGAAGAACTAGATTCAGCAACTGTTTTATGCCAGGCCTGTGAAAAAAATTTACCCTACACCGAATTTTTATCTATTGAGCATAATAAAATAGAAAAAATATTTTGGGGAAGAGTAAGCATTCAGGAAGCGGGGGCTAGTTTATTTTTTACCAAAGAGAGCATTGTACAAGTATTAATTTTTGCATTAAAATATAAGCATCAAAAAAAAGCAGGAAGGCTATTGGGTAATATTATGGGCCAAGACATAATTAATAGCCAGCGCTTTAAAAATATCGATTGTATGATACCCATTCCCCTTAGTAAAAACAAAGAAAGAAAAAGAGGGTATAATCAAGCCATGCTGCTTTGTCAAGGCATTCAAGAGAAATTACCTCATATTCCCATCTTACCTGTTTTACTAAAACAAAAAAGTTCAAAAAGTCAAACCCGTCAAAATAGAATTGAAAGAAATCATTTAAGAGCGCAGCCCTTTAGGCTAGTAGACCCTACTGCCCTTGCCAATAAAAATATATTAATTGTAGACGACGTTATTACCACCGGTGCTACCATGGAAGCCGCGGCAAGCTATTTAGGGAAAGAGGCCCAGCCGCGTTCTATAAGCCTAGTGGCTGCCGCCTATACGATCTAGTCAACCTTTTCTACAATAAATTGTTATATTTATTGTTCAAGCAAAGACACCGAATTGTTCAAGCAAAGACAGCGAAAAGACAAAGAATATAAAAGACTCAAAAAAATAAACGCAAATATTATGAAAACATTATTAAGCATTTTATTGATGGCCACAGTATTTACAACGAATGCACAAAGCATTCATAGTTTTACTGTAAAAAGTATTGATGGTAAAAATTTAAACCTTGCTAGTTTCAAGGGTAAGAAAATATTAATTGTAAACACAGCTTCGAAATGTGGTTATACTCCCCAATATGAAGGTTTAGAAAAAGTATATGAGCAGTATAAAGACAAATTAGTCATTCTAGGATTTCCTTGCAACCAATTCGGCGGACAAGAACCAGGAACGAATGAAGAGATTGTTGCATTTTGCAAAAAGAACTATGGTGTAAGTTTTCCTTTAGCCGATAAAATTGACGTAAAAGGTGATAATATCGCACCTATCTATCAATGGCTTACCATGAAATCAAAAAACGGAATTTTAGATGCAAGTATTGCCTGGAATTTTAATAAATTTTTGATTGATGAAAATGGTAAAATGATTGCTTATTTCCCAAGCAGCGTGAAGCCAGATAGCGAGGCTATCTTATCTTATTTAAAATAAATCTATAGGCCTGCTTTTTAGCCCGGCTTTATAAACTATCCATTATCTTCGTTGCATGTTATTTAGCGAAGTCATAGGACAGGAGGCTTTAAAAAAGCAATTGGTTCACTTAGTAGAACAAAAAAGACTAAGTCATGCCTTGCTATTTGCAGGCCCAGAAGGCGCAGGGGCCTTGCCTTTAGCTATTGCCTTTGCACAATACATAGTGAGCCTTCCTGCTACCAATGAAAATGCAGCAGCCGATTTATTTGGGGCTGCTACTACAGAAGTACAAGAAGATATTTTCTACAGACCCGATCAAATAGAAAACCTGCCTGCTTATCATAGAGCGAGTAAGCTCATGCACCCCGATTTACATTTTTCATTTCCATCTATTACAGAAAAGCCAGGACAAAAAAATTTAAGTGCTAATTATATTGAAGAGTGGAGAGAATTTATCATGGGCTATCCTTATGGAAATGTTTTCGATTGGTTGCAATTTATAAAAGCAGAAAATAAACAGGGTAATATTAGTGCGGATGAATGTGCTGAAGTTATTAAAAAATTATCTTTTAAAAGTTTTGAGAGCGCCTATAAGGTTTTAGTGATGTGGATGCCTGAATACTTAGGTAAGGAAGGAAATAAATTATTAAAGCTAATTGAAGAACCCCCCGATAACACCATTATAATTTTAGTTGCTGCGAGTGAGGAAAATATTTTACCTACCATTTTAAGTAGATGTCAATTTATTAAAGTGCCCCGATTAAGTAGTGGGGAAATTGAAGCGGCCTTAATTAGTAAAGGACAAATTGAAAAAGAAAAAGCAGCACAAATTGCTTCTATGTCGGATGGTAATTATAGAGAAGCGCTGCATTTATTACAACATAGCGATGCCGATTATTTAACCCAAATTAGAGAATGGCTGAACGCCATCTTGAAAAATGGGCCAGTGGCCCAGGTGAAATGGGTAGATGAAACCAGTAAAATGGGCAGGGAGCCACAGAAGCAGTTTTTGAAGTATTTTAACCATTTATTGGAACAAAGTATTCGATTAAAAATACTAGGCACCGACCTGCCTTTGGACCCCGATTTAAAGGATTTTGCCTTAAGAATCAATAAGATAGCTAGTGTGGGCCAGATGGAGGCCATTATTCAGGAAATTGACAAAGCCACTTACTATATAGAGAGAAATGCCAACCCAAAAATGCTATTTATGGCCTTAGGCATCAAGTTCTATCATATCATTCAGAACAAAACCTTAATTTTGACAGATACCTAGCAAGTAAGTGAGAGAACCAGAGAAAAGAAGCTAGGCCCGGTATTTTATTCATTAACAGTAGAACTTACATAATATGGGATGTGGATCTTGTGGAACAGGAACACCAAATGGGTGTAAAAGTAATGGAGGCTGTAGTACAGGAGGTTGTAATAGACTGAATGTCCATGATTGGTTACGCGATTTACCTATCGACGATGCCGCTACACAATGCAAAGTAGTAGAAGTTAGCTTCAAACAAGGCAGTAGAAAAGAATTCTTTAGAAACACCACCTCACAACATTTTGAAAAAGGCGACTACGTTACCGTAGAAGGCGTCAATGGTTTTGACCTAGGGGAAATTGCTTTAACAGGCGAATTGGTGCGTATACAATTAAAGAAAAGAGGGACGGATGAATTCAGCCCTGAGATGAAAAAAATATTAAGACCTAGTAACGAAAGAGATTTAGAAACTTACCATATTAGCAAAAGCAGAGAAGCAGCTATGCTAGCCCGCAGTCGTGCCGCTGCTAGAGACCTTAGGTTGGAAATGAAATTAAGTGAAGTAGAATTACAAGCAGATGGTAAAAAAGGAACTTTCTTTTATACAGCTGATGATAGAATTGACTTTAGAGAATTAATAAGAACTTTTGCTGGAGAGTTTAAAGTAAAAGTGGAAATGCGTCAAATAGGTATTAGACAAGAAGCTGCGAAAGTAGGTGGTATAGGAAGTTGTGGAAGAGAATTATGTTGCAGTACTTGGTTACACGATTTCAAGAGCGTGAATACGACTGCAGCGCGTTATCAAAATTTATCTATTAATCAAACGAAATTGAGTGGTCAATGTGGTAGATTAAAATGTTGTTTAAATTTTGAACTAGATACTTATTTAGATGCCTTACAAGGTTTCCCCGACTATGCTGATACACTTCAAACAGCAATGGGTCAGGCCTTTTTAATTAAGAAAGATATTTTCAAAAATTTAATGTGGTATACCCTTCCTAATAATACCAAGCATTTTCCTTTAACCATTGATCGTGTTATTGAAATTAAAAAATTAAATAAACAAGGTATTGCGGTGGAAGAATTGGAAGCAGTAGAAATTACTAGTAAAAATAAAGAAGTAGAACCGGAATTTGTAGAATTAGTAGGTCAGATAAGTTTACGTTCATTAGAAAAGAATGATCGCAGAAGAAGAGACCAACAAAGAAATACAAATCAAAACGATCGTAGACCTATGCAAGGAAATGGTCCGCAACAAAGAAACGATCAGAGAAACGATCAACGTCCAGATAATAGAAATAATCGTCCGAATAATGGCCCGAACAACGGACCGAGACCGAATAACGGACCAAGACCGAACAACGGGCCTAGACCTAATAATGGACCAAGGCCTAACAATGGACCTAGGCCTAACAACGGACCCTCTAACGGACCAACTAATCCATCCGCTAATTAATTAAGCGTATAATTTTTCTAATTCTTGATTCGTAAAATCCATTAATTTTTTTACGTAATTAGGAGAGAAATTAAATTCAATGCCTGCGGTTTTATATAATTCAGGTAAGGTCTTCGTACCTCCTAAACTTAAGGCGTTCATATAATTCTCTAATGCCTGTTTTGGATTTATTTGATACTGCATCCACATACCAATAGCCCCTAATTGTGCAATACCATATTCAATATAATAAAAGGGTACTTCAAATAAATGTAGTTGTCTTTGCCATCCAATGGCTCTATACATATCTAATCCTGAATAGTCAATGCTATCGGTAGAAAACTCTGCTACAATATTTTTCCAAGAACTTGTACGCTCTTCTATGGTATGCATAGGATTTTCATACACCCAATGTTGGAACTTATCAATAATAGCTATCCAAGGAAATATGGTAATGGTTCTTTCTAACTGATGCTCTTTGGCTCTATTTAAATCTTCTTCGTTATCGAAAAAACTTTGCCAATGATTCATGGTAAATAATTCCATGGACATACTTGCTACTTCAGCCATCTCCATAGGATACTCTTTAAACGCCGTTAATGAAAGTGGATGCGCTAAAAAAGAATGTATAGCGTGACCACCTTCATGCACCATGGTAGTGACATCACTCATTTGACCAGCTGCATTCATAAAAATAAATGGCGCTCCCGATTCTGCTAAGGGGCAATTGTAACCGCCTGGCGCTTTTCCTTTTCTACTTTCTAAATCAAAATGTTTTAAGTCGTTCATCTTACGCAAACAGTCTGCAAAAAATGGATTCAGTTTTTCAAAACAAGCTACCGACTTATTATATAAATCCTTGCCATCTGTAAATGGTTTCAAAGGGGCAATACCTGCTGGCTCTGCTTCTGTATCCCAAGGCTTTAAAGTAGCCACCCCTAATTTCTTTTTCTTGCGAGCATAAATTTTATCAATGAGGGGAAGCACATGTAATTTAATGGCTTCATGAAATTGATAGCAGTCCTCTTTGGAATAATCAAATCTTCCCAATTCTTGAAATTTATAATCTCTATAATTTGCAAAGCCTGCATTCAAGGCTACTTGATTTCTTTTTTGAATTAAGCTAGAAAATAAATCATGCATGCTAGTTTGATCTTGCAAACGACGTTCTTGAATTTTAAGATAAACTTCTTCTCTAATGGCTCTATTGGGGTTTTCTAAAAACTGTGCAGCTTGTTGTAAAGTATATTCTTGTTCTTTAAATTGAATAGTCATTTTCCCTGCAATAGTTCCATATTGTTGTTGTAGTACACTTAACTCGGCTTGAATAGGAATATTTTCTTCTCTAAAAAGTTCAATACTTTTTTTAACAGTACGTAAATAAGTAAAATAAGCCGACTTGTCTAAGTCTGCAGTAAATGGACAAGCTATTAATTTTTTATTAAGCGCATCTGCATAGGGTTGCATTTTGGGTTGAATCTCCATGCAGAAAAAATTAAATGACTCTTCTAAAGATTTATCGGTGGTATCGCAGGTCATTTTTATTTGTCTCCAACAAGCATCTTCACTAATAAAGGCCTCTAATTCACTTAGGTTTTGCAGCCATTTTTCAAGCGTAGCTACTGAATCTAAATCCTGTGCTAACAGGGTCTTAAAATAGGGTTCTAGGCCCTCCCAATTGGTTAAAACAGCATCGGTAGGAAGAAACTGGTGTCTTAGTTTTTGAATGTCTGCTGTTCTTGGCATTATATGGTATTTTAAGAGGCAAATTTACTACTTTTACACACTTCAAAAGCGACTAAAATTGCCCGATACTATTCATTTACTGCCCGACCACATAGCCAATCAAATTGCGGCAGGTGAGGTTATACAAAGACCTGCCAGTGCGGTAAAGGAATTGCTTGAAAATGCAGTAGATGCCGGTGCCACAGAAATTAAATTACTAGTGAACGATGCAGGAAAAGCCCTTATTCAAGTCATTGATAATGGAAAAGGTATGAGTATTACCGATGCTCAAAATGCATTTGCTAGACATGCCACTAGTAAAATAAGCACCATTGAAGACTTATTCCAAATTAGAACCATGGGTTTTCGCGGAGAAGCCTTGGCATCCATTGCAGCCGTTGCCCAAGTAAGTTTAAAAACCAGAAGAGCAGAAGATGAAACAGGAACTGCTGTAGAAATTGAAAACAGTAAAGTAACAGATACTAGCCCAGTAGCCAGTCCAGTAGGTACCAGCATAAGTATGAAGAATTTATTTTTCAATGTGCCTGCTAGAAGAAATTTTTTAAAAAGTAATAGCGCCGAGCTAAAACATATCATTGAAGAATTTACAAGAGTAGCCCTCGCCTTCCCTGAAATTTATTTTAGTTTATCTAGTAATGGTCAAGATGTATATCACTGGGAAGGTGGTAGTTTTAAACAAAGGGCCATACAAGTATTAGGCAACAGTTATCAATCTAAACTAGTAACGGTTGGTGAAAAAACCGACTACTTAACTATTACAGGATTTGTAGGCAAACCCGATACAGCCAAGAAAACTAGAAGCGATCAATATTTTTTTGTGAATCGTCGTTTTATTAAAAGCGCCTATTTACACCATGCGGTTGCCAATGCTTTTGATGGTTTAATTGCCAAAGAAAATTTTCCTAGTTATATTTTATACATTGATGTAGATCCAGCACAGGTGGACATTAACGTGCACCCCACCAAGCAAGAAATAAAATTCGAAGACGATAAAATAATTTACGCATTTGTACAGGCTGCTGTGAAACATGCATTAGCACAATTTAGTGTGGCCCCCTCATTAGATTTTTCTTTGGATGCTAACATTCAACAACTCGATGCCATTCAACAACCTTTCACGGACGAAAAATATAATAATACCACCAAGCAGTCCTTGTATGAAGGCTTTAGTAAAAAAAATCAAGCACATTTAATTTCTAGAAGTGAAAATGCTTCTAAACAAGACTGGAAAAGTTTTTTCACCGACATGCCATCTTCTACTAATAGCCAAGAAGATACAGCGAACGAATCCTATATCGTAAAGGCTTCTTCCATGGGTTTATACAAAGAAGGTAATCCTTTAGAAATGGAGGATAATGTATTCTTACTTCAATTACATCAAACTTATATATTGGCCCCCTCTCAAAGCGGGGTAATTATCATACATCAGCAATTAGCGCATGAGAGAGTCTTGTATGAGAAATTTCAAAAGGCAAGTGCACAGCCGCATGCAACACAAAAAAGTTTATTCCCGGTGGTTTTAGAATTAAGCGTGAGTGATGCTATTTTACTAGAAGATATTATCGAAGACCTTGCCTTAATTGGTTATGAAATTGAGCCCTTTGGCCAAAATAGTTTTATTATTCAAGGCATACCTGCCGATGTAATTTCGGGCAATGAAAAAAATGCCATTGAACTACTCTTAGAACAGTTCAAACATTTTAGTGGAGATATTAAATTTAGCAAAAGAGAAAAATTAATCCGTTGCATGGCCCGTCAAATGGCTATTAAGACTGGCCAATCACTAAGTCAGAAAGAAATGCATAGCTTGATAGAATCGCTGGCAGACTGCTCCATTCCTACTATTACAGCATCGGGCGCCCCTACTTATGTAGAATTAAAAGAGGATTATTTAGATGGTTTGTTTAGTAAATAATTAGTTCCACTTTACCTAGCTAAAACTTATTTTCAACTTTACCTAGTTCAGCTTCATGATACTTGTTAAATAAGCTTCCACCGCTTTTCTTACCGCATAAGTAGTAGGACTTACATGATTGGCTACCAATACAGAAAATAACAAACGCGTGCCTTTATGGGTAACAATATAACCACTCAATGCTATTTGATTTCCAAGCGTACCTGTTTTAGCATATAATACTCCCGGAATATTTTTATAATAAGCAGCTAACGAAGATTTACCTCCTTGAGCGAAAATATTTTTAATACGCGTGAAAGAAAAATCGGCTTCCATTTTCTTTAATAAAGCCACATAGTTTTCTGGAGTATTTAAATTGAAGCGGCTTAAACCACTGCCATCCGCCCATTGTGGAGTTTGTGGGAAAAAACTAAAATCCGATTTTAAAATGGTATCTATTAAAGCTTCATCATTAATGGTACCTAAAATTTGTTGGCTTGCCATTAAAAAAACCTGCTCAGCAAAAAAGTTATCACTTCTATGCATCATAATTTTTAATAAACTATCCGTAGGCACTGTTCTCACAATATGCCCATTAGCTTGATGCCATCCTTTTTGAATAGCAATAGGAAAGGCAGGGTGTAATGTGTCTTCTAATAATGCTTTGGCTAAAGCATAAGTAGTATCGGTTATAAAAGGAATTTGTTGTAAAGTATCTTTTATACTACGACCAGTGGCAAAAAATTGATTGGATAATTTTTCTCTAGACCACTGCGTATACTCTTTTGGTGCTGTCTGATTTTTGATAAATAAACTAGGTTGAAAATTAACCCCGTTTTTGGATTTAGTAACAGTAAGCACATTGCCATAAATATTTAATCTATTTCTTTCAGGTTGATAATCTTCCGCATAATCATCCCAGGCCCAACCTCTGCCATACATAGCAAAGGCATCTGCCTTATCGGGAAAACATAGAACCACTTGTTTTTTGGTTTGACGAATTAAATCGGCAATAGGTTGATACGTAAAATCGGGATGTAAAAAACTTGGATCGCCTAAGGGTAATAAAAAAATACTGTCTTTGTTTTCTGCCATTTGCCAACCCGGGATAGAGTCTCCCAAAAAGCGCATACCTAAATAACAAGAAAGAATTTTGGTATTACTAGCAGGGGTATAGTATAAATCACTTAAGTGCTTGTCTACCCACTTTTCTTTAGAAACATTATACACGGCCACGCCTACATGGGCTCCTTTTAATGCAGGGTCCTGCAATAAAGTTTTCTGCGCCTGACGTACAGAACAAGCAGAACTCACTAACAATAAAAAAACTGTAAATAGGGTGGGGAAATTTATTCCCTTTCTAATGCTCTTAGCCATCTTTCTGGAATTTCGTTATTGGAAGCTACTAAATAATCTTTATAACTACAAGGGGCCCATTGATTATTATGTGTTTGCATCCACCATCTTCCAGTGCTCTTACTTTGTAAAAAATTTGTTTCTATATCTGAAAAAGCAATATGAAATTCTTTAAACCTTTCTGCATCCGATAAAGGCGATTCTTTTTTACCTTTTTGAATTCCATCAATTACATACCAAATCATTTGTGCCATTTGAATAGCCGTTAACCCATTATTATCTAGTTCTGCCTGATAACCAAATAGCCCAATAGTGCTGGTTTTCCAACTCATGCCTGCATACTGCATTAAAATACAAGCCTCTTCTCCATTGAAACCATTAGGCGTAATTAAATTAGCTGGCGCTTGTGCATTTTGAATGGCACTAATATCAAAGCTCATCATGTGGCTATCTCTAATAGCGGGTTCCATTTCTTCAATATCTTCTCTCACTTTTCCCAAACGATAACAATCAAATCTTAGTTTATCAATGGTCTCTAACATATGCGGATGCATAAAATAACTTTGGAATCCGATATGTGCATAGTGATTTAAATGATTCGGAAGGCCCGTAAAAAGTTCTTCTAAAAAATGATCGGCCGGAAGTCTGGCCTCTAAGTCTAAATCTATCTTAGCATCTACCACCACGGCATTCACCAAGGTAGGTATAGAAGTATAAGCATGGTATTGGGCCAAACTAAGATCATGAGAACCTCCCATAATAACCACTTTCTTATTTTGTAATAATAATTCCGAAATAACGGTACGAAGGGCTGCATAACTATCTTGGATGGATTGGCCCAGTTTCACATTGCCTAAATCAACAATAGAAACTTGTGTATGCCAATAATAGAGTGAATACAAGGCAGCTCTTACAGCATTGGCAGCTTCATGTCCGTTTAGGGCATAACCTCCACCCCTGCATTCTCCCGCCCCTATAAGTACCATATCGGCCTGGCTAATGTCTGGAAGGCTTCCTTCATTCGACTTGATATGCTTGCCTAATTGGGTGTCACGATAGCCTTCATCCTTGGAAAGAAGGTCCAAATTAATAGGTTCTAAATAATCTAGGATAGAGTTCAATGACATGCGTTAATGTTAACTACTAACATAACGCAGAAAGGAGTAAAAGATTGTATAAAAAAGCGACTAATCCTGGAATTTATAGCCCACCCCTCTTATGGAGATGAAATGGACTGGAGATTTAGGATCTTGCTCAAAATATTTACGAAAACTGAGAATAAAATTATCAATGGTTCTAGTGGTAGGATAGACCTGATAGCCCCAAACCGATTGTAAAATTCTTTCTCTAGTAACCACCGTATTTTTATTTTCAATGAGTAGTTGGAGTAGCATGGACTCCTTTTTGGTCAAAGTGATTTTTTCGCCTTTATTATTAATTGCCTCTAATAATTTAAAATGAAGTCTATGGCCCGCAAAACTAAATTCATCTACAGTAGATGATTGCTTAGCCGTATTTGTTTTCTGAATTAATTTTGAAACGCGTAATAATAATTCTTCTAAATTAAAGGGCTTGGTTAGATAATCATCTGCACCCAATTTTAAACCCTGCACTCTATTAGCACTTGTATTTTTAGCGCTTAAAATTAAAATAGGTGTTTCTATATTATGCAGTCTCACTGTTTCAGTAATAGCAAACCCATCCAAGCTAGGAAGCATAATATCTAAAATGATTAAATCGAAATGTGCAGATTGTATTTTCTTCAATGCATGGGCACCATCATACGATGAGCTTACACTATAGCCTTCCATTTCTAAATTCAGCTTTAGCGCATCATGTAAATTTTCTTCGTCTTCTACTAATAATATTTCAAATTTTTGCATGCTGCTTAATTAATAAAACTAACTGTAAATATACTTCCAGTAGGCAAATTAGAACTGAGTAAAATTTCTGCATTATGAAATGCTGCAATTTGTTTACAAAGGTAAAGTCCAAGACCCGTTCCCTTGGTTGTTCTTCTACCCTCGGCACCTATTCGATAAAATTTATCAAATACTTTATTTTTTTCAGCTGCAGGAATACCAAGACCTTGGTCTTTCACTATAAGTTGTATAGTATTTTGACTTTCTTGCAATTGAATAAAAATGGGCTCAGACAAGGGCGCGTATTTATGGGCGTTGTCCATTAAATTATTTAATAATAATTGAATTAGCAAAGGCTCGCCCTGAATATGAATAGAATCTTGCACCATAGTATTGCAATTTCTAGTGGGGTATCTTTCTTGAAAGGATTTAATGGCAGCTCTCACAAGTTCAGATAAATCTACTAATTGTTTATTCGCCTCATATTCTCCCATATCTAACTGAGAAGTTAATAGAATATTGGTACTAAGGTTATCTAATCTTTTTGTTTCCTTTAAAGTGGCTTCTAATAATTTTGTTTGCTGCGTGGCATCCAAGTCTCTTTTTAAAAGCGTTTCTATATTTAAATGCGAAATGGCAATAGGTGTTTTTAATTCATGGGTAACCGCCATCATAAAATTTTGTTGTTGGTCGGCATATCGCAATTGCTTTAACAAAGAACGATATACATAAATGGCGCCTAGTAAAAACAAGAGTAAAAAAGTAAGGCCTTCTCCAATAAATTGTTTGGTCTTGCGAATTTGAAAGTCTTGAATAGCATGGGTCTTGGCTACTAATGCTGGGTCAGTAAGCTGAATAGACTGAAATTTGATAGAGGCAATTTCATTGTTTTGTTTTTCCAAAGACACATACCACCAAATAAAGGCGGCAATCATATAAGTAAGAAAGACCCAATAAATTAGACTTACTAATTTTAATTTATTGATTTTGATAGCTTTCCAATTCATGGCTTAACTTTTTCAACCCTAATGCCCGTAGATAAAATATTCTCTAAGGGGTCCTCTCGCATAGTATGCTGAATACTTATCTCATTCAACCCTTTATTAAAATGAAAAGCCGCTGTACCTATTTGTATTCTTTGATCAAAGATATCATCCATGCCCGAACCCAACCAACCTTTCGCATCATCTGCTAAATTTAAATTGGCTACTTGTTTTGTAACAATATGGGCAGGACTTTTGATGCTAATATCTAACCAAATATTTTTATAATGATAGGCATTATGATGCCTTATGACAAAAAAAAGTTTATAGCTAGCTGCTGTATCAGTAATAGTAAACTGATAGCTAGTGGCTTGCTTAGAAGGCCAGTTATGATTTGGATAAATGGTGCTTTGTTCAAAAAGCTGCTTGGTCTCGCATGCAGACAAAACAAAAAACATACTTAGTAAAATAAAAGCTATTTTATTTTTCAATAAACCCATTTTATAAAACGTTTAATATTTGTTCTTTCGCTTTCTCTAATTCGTCTTTCATTAAAATCACCGACTTCTGAATTTCCATATCATTGGCCTTAGAACCAGTGGTATTAATTTCTCTACCCATTTCTTGTAAAATAAAAGAGAGTTTTTTTCCTTTAGAAGGTTCTGCTTCTTTCAAGACCGATTTAAAATAACTACAATGGTTATTCAATCTCACTTTCTCTTCTGAAATATCAATTTTTTCAATATAATAAATAAGCTCTTGCTCTAGTCTGTTATTATCATATTTATCAGGACCCACATGTTGCTCTAATAATTTAACCAAGCCTTCTTTAATTTTTGTGCGTCTATTCGGTTCAAATTTTTCTATATGTGCTTGGTGCATTTCAATAGCAGCTACACGCTCTAGTAAATCTTTTTCTACGGACTTGCCTTCTTCTTTACGATGAAGTATTAAAGCATCAATGGCTTCTTTTAATAAATCTTGAATTTGCTTCCACTCTTCTTCGGTCAAAACTTCACTACTAGAAGAGACTACATCTGGCATTTTCAATAAAGTACTTAAAATGTTTTCTTTAGGAATACCTAATTCATCGGCTAGTTCCACAATGGGCTGATAATAAGACTTAGCTAATTCTTTGTTGACAGAGACAGGCTTAGATACACCATTCGACTTAATTGTAATAGTAGATTCCACACTACCTCTTAATATAGTTTCATTTAACTTATTTCTTATCTCCACTTCATAAGGCTTTAACATGAAGGGAATATTCAAACGTAAATCAAATTGTTTACCGTTAAGTGATTTCACTTCCACCAAAATGGTCTTGTCTTTAAAAGTAGCTTCTGCGCGACCATATCCCGTCATTGAATATAACATAATAATACCTGTTTAAATAGTGAATAAAGGTATTAAATTCTAGGCAAGCAATCGCATTTTTTAAAAATCAATGCCTATTCCATTTTTCTTGCGCTGTTCGTATCCTTCAAAGTCAAATGTATACAATTTGCCAGGACGGTGTGTTACATGCACTTCCATTTCATTGGTATCAATGAGATAGCCCATGGCAGCAAATTTTTTTCTAAAATTTCGGCGATCCATCTTACTATTTAAAATAGCCTCATATACATTTTGCAACTGTCTTAAGGAGAACTTTTTAGGCAGCAAATTAAAGGCTAAGGGATGTTCTTGAATTCGCTTTTGCAACCATCTTACACAGGTGTCTAGTATTTCTTTATGGTCAAATGCCATCTCTGTTATTTGGTCTACATGATGCCAATTTAATTCATGGTCTGTAATAGATAATGCGTGGTGCTTTACATTTAAAAGTGAAGCGTAAACAGTTGTCACTACCCTGCCACCAGGATGCCTATCAGGCCTGCCGAAACTATGTACCTGTTCCAAATAAACATCTTTCATGCCTGTTCTTTCCAGCAGTACTCGATGGGCCGCATTTGCTAAGTCCTCATTTGATTTTACATGAGCCCCTAATAAAGAGTATTTACCAGTATACTGAGCCAAATCGCTCTTAATAACTAAGACTTTTAGCGCTTTTTCGTCAAAGCCAAATATGACACAATCCACCGTTAGGGGCACTCTAGGATAGGATTCCACTAGGGAAACTGCCTCCTTGGTATGGCTATCATTCGATGTAGCGATAGATTTATGGTATTCAAGCATAAGCAAAAGAAGAAATAAAAATTTCTTATCCTGAAAATACGAAATAAAAGAATAAAACAATTTGTATTTTAGCAGACATTTTATAGCATGTACAATACTTCCAAAATTCAGCGTTTTCAATCCCTCACAGCGACCTATTTAGCGCAGCCTCATACCATTGAATTAGCGCCCCTAAAAGAACTGCTTAAGTTTCACGAGTACCAATATTATGTTGCTAATGAACCTTTCATAAGCGACTTCGAATACGACCAATTATACAAGCAATTAATTACCATTGAATCGGCGAACAAGTCATTAATATCTAAAGACTCCCCTAGCCAAAGAGTGGGCAATAGTTTAAATAATTCTTTTGAAACCGTGGCGCATTTGGTACCTATGTTAAGTTTGGAAAATAGCTATAATGCAGAAGACTTAATTGACTTTGATCGCAAAGCCAAAGAAGGTGCTGGCCTGGAGGAGATTACTTATTGCGTGGAACCCAAATTTGATGGAGCTAGTATTTCATTACTTTATGAAAATGATTTATTAGTGCGCGCCTGCACAAGAGGTGATGGTGTTGCAGGAGAAGATATTACGAGTAATATAAAACAAATCAGATCCATCCCTTTAAGTATTCCTTTACTTGAAAATGGTATTCAGCAAATGGAAATTAGAGGTGAAGTGATAATGAGTAAAAAAGCCTTTGCTGATTTCAATGAAAAATTAAAAGAAAAACAAATAGCCACATTGGCTAACCCGCGTAATGCAGCAGCAGGTAGTTTAAGAATGAAGGACCCAAAGGAAGTAGCATCAAGAAATTTGGACGCTTTCATTTACCATATTAGTTATTTTTTACCTGCTCCTACAACTACATTAAGCCCCTTGTTAAGTAGCCATAGCGGTTCTCTAGAACTACTATGGAATATGGGTTTCAGGTCACCTCAAAAAGAGAAAAAAATAATTAAGGGTGTAGAAAAGGTAATAGCATTCTGTAGCGAATTTGAAGGGCAGCGCGATTCACTTCCTTATGAGATTGATGGACTCGTTATTAAAGTAAACGATTTTGCCTTGCAAGAAAAATTAGGCATGACCTCCCACCATCCAAGATGGGCCATTGCTTATAAATTTAAAGCAAGGCAGGCCACTACTATTTTAGAATCGGTAGAATTTCAAGTGGGTCGTACGGGTGCCGTTACTCCTGTAGCTAAATTAAAAGCGGTGGCTTTAGGAGGTGTAACGGTATCAAGTATTTCGATGCACAATCAAGAATACATCAAAGAAAAAGATTTAAGATTAGGCGATACAGTTATTATTGAAAGAGCAGGTGATGTGATTCCGCAAATTGTACAATCCATTCCCAAATTAAGAACGGGCAAAGAAAAAATTATTCAATTCCCCACACACTGTCCTGTATGTAATGCCTTACTTGAAAAAGAAGAAGCAGAAGCCGTTTGGAGATGCAATAGCCCTTTATGTACCGCACAAATAATTGAGCGCATTATACATTTTGTAAGCAAGGATGCGATGGATATTAAAAGTTTTGGCGAAGCCAATATTAGAAAGTTTTATGAACTAGGCTTACTCACTAATATTCCTTCCCTTTATCAATTGGACTTTAGTAAAATAACTGGCTTAGAAGGTTTTGGTAAAAAAAGTATTGATAATTTAAATGCCGCTATTGAGGTTTCAAAAACTCAACCTTTATATAGATTAATCTATGCTTTAGGCATTCGCTTTGTAGGAGAAACCACCGCTAAAACCATTGCTAGTCATATTCAGCATGTTTTAGATTTAAAAGATTTTACAGAAGAGCAGCTACAAAGTTTTGATGATGTAGGTATTAAAGTAGCCACTAGCATTTATCAATTTTTCCATGAGCCAAAAAATATTGAACTTATAAAAAGTTTAGAAAGCCTGGGATTGAATATGATTCAAACCAATGATACTGCAGTGGATGGCAATTTAGCTGGCCTTAATTTTTTATTTACAGGCACGCTTATTCAATTAAAACGCTCCGATGCCGAAGCCATGGTAGAATCTAGAGGTGGTCATATACTAGGTGGCGTGAGTAGTAAATTAAATTACTTAGTCGTAGGCGAAGACGCAGGAAGCAAATTAGAGAAAGCTAAAAAAATAGCTAGCATCAAAATTATAAGCGAAGCAGACTTTATTGATTTGATTAAGTGATAAAAAATTCAAATACTTTTTATTCTTCACTCTCGTCATTACGCTAAAATATATAAATACGAACTAAAAGTCTGAACTCGCACTACGTGCTCAGACATGCAGACTTTTTAAACGTTCGAATTTATATATTTCTTTACGCTATGACTCAAAGTTCAGAATCAAAATTGTATTTGAATTTTTTTACTTAATTGAAACTAAATAATTCCTTTTGACGCTAAGTATTCAGCAATTTGAATGGCATTGGTAGCAGCGCCCTTACGAAGGTTATCACTTACAATCCACATATTCAAAGTTTTCGCTTGGGTTTCATCTCTTCTTAAACGACCTACAAATACATCGTCTTTTTCATGCGCCCATAAAGGCATTGGATAAAATTGATCTGCATCACTTTGTTGTACAATTACACCAGGTGCTGCAGTAAGTATTGCTATTAGTTCTTTTAAATCAAATTCATTTTCAAATTCTACATTCACGCTTTCACTATGGCCACCCATTACTGGAATACGCACGGTCGTTGCAGTTACTTTTATAGAATTGTCTTGCATAATTTTGCAAGTTTCTTTCACCATTTTCATTTCTTCTTTAGTATAACCATTCTCTAA
>CANCRC010000029.1 GCA_947380435.1 Chitinophagaceae bacterium | reverse complement strand
GACGACGCCAAAACTTTTAATTTATATCAAAGAGGTGAAACCAATGCTACTTTTCAATTTGAAAGCGTGGGCATGCAAAAACATTTACGCGATTTAAAGCCCGATAAATTTGCCGACTTAATTGCCATGAATGCCTTGTACCGTCCAGGTCCAATGGCCTATATTCCTAATTTCATTGAGCGTAAACATGGTCGTGAATTAATTAAGTATGATTTACCTGTGATGGAAGAAATTCTTTCCGACACTTATGGTATTACAGTGTATCAAGAACAGGTAATGTTACTCAGTCAAAAAATTGCAGGCTTTACCAAGGGCGATGCCGATGTACTTAGAAAGGCCATGGGTAAGAAACAAAAATCGGTATTGGATAAAATGAAAGCGCAGTTTGTTTCAGGCGCTGTTAAAAATGGTCATCCGGAAAATGTATTGGAAAAAGTGTGGACAGACTGGGAAGCCTTTGCGCAATATGCCTTTAATAAATCGCATTCTACTTGTTATGCCTACTTGGCTTATCAAACCGCTTATTTAAAAGCACATTACCCTGGAGAATATATGTCGGCTGTTTTAAACCATGCAGGAAGTATTGATAAGATTACTTTTTTCATGGAAGAGTGTAAAAGAATGGAGATAAAAGTTTTGGGTCCAGATGTGAATGAATCTTTGAGAGGTTTTTCAGTGAATAAAAAAGGAGAAATTAGATTTGGACTAGGTGGTTTAAAAGGTGTGGGCGATGCAGCCATTGAAGCCATTATTACAGAAAGAAACAAGGCTGGGCATTTTGCAGATATGGTAGACTTTATGAAAAGAGTTTTATCAAGAGCTGTCAATAAAAAGTCTTTAGAGAGTTTAGCTTACTCAGGCACTTTTGATTGTTTCCCCGAATACCACCGTGCTCAATATTTTACCATTGCTGATGGAGATAGAATTTCAGGATTAGAAAAATTAATTGGCTATGCCCAAGCACTTCAGTCAATGACAGCAGGCACTACGAATACTTTATTTGGCGACCTCCCTTCTGCTATGCAAGTACCCGTTCCTAAAATTCCTAGTTGTGAAGAATGGACTTTAACTGAAAAATTAGAACACGAGAAAGATATCACGGGTATGTTTATGAGTGGCCACCCGCTTGACCATTATGGTTTTGAAATGCGTCATTATCAGTTCACACCTATTAATGCTTTTAATGAAGTAAAAGATAACCTTTCTTTATATCCTAATAATTTAGGCAGACAATTTAAACTGGCAGGGCTAATAACCGATGTACAACACCGTGTGACTAAAACCGGCAAGAATTTTGGTTCTTTTGTGATAGAAGACTTCACAGGTAAAACCGATTTTTTATTATGGAGTGAAGACTATGTTAAGTTTCAAAACTATTTAGAGGTTGGACAAAAAATATTTATCAATGGTTCTTTTAGAACGAGGTACAACCAATCGAATCAGTTTGAATTTAAAATAGTGACTATGTCTTTACTTGAAACAGTAAAACAAGTACAAACTAGGTCCATTGAAATTAGCCTCCACCCTAGTCATTTAAACAATGAAATGATTCATTTCTTTGAAAAGAACTTGAAACAAAACCCAGGTAAGTCTTCTTTCAAAATAAGCTTTGTCGAACCCAAGGATCAATTAGTGGCAAGTTTACTTACCATTGAAAGGGGCTTTCTAATGAACGACGACCTTGTTCAGTTCTTGGACAGCAACCCTGCATTGAATGTACAAGTGAATTTGGTCACTTAGTTAGTCAGTTAGCTCCTAGTGTTGCGACAGCAAGTCCGAAGCTCTGCCATAGAATTTGTCCCCAATGGCTATTAATTAAGTGGAAAAGTCAAATAGGCAGATATTAAAGTTTGGAACTAATTTTGAACATAGAAGAGTAAGAAGAATAGAACGAGTTAAAGTATAAGAGTTGACATAAATAGAAACCTAACAATATAAAAATATACATATGAGTTTAGAATTTACAGACGCCAACTTCCAAAGCACCGTAATGGAAAGCGACAAATTAACAGTGATCGATTTTTGGGCAGAATGGTGTGGTCCTTGCAGAGCTATTGGGCCAGTTATTGAAGAATTAGCTACAGAATATGCAGGCAAGGTAAACATAGGAAAAGTGAATGTGGATGTAAATCCTACTTTAAGCATGAACTTTGGTATTACATCTATTCCAGCTATCCTTTTTGTAAAAGGTGGTCAAGTAGTAGATAAGCAAATTGGTGCTGTACCTAAGTCGGTATTAGACAAGAAAATACAGTCGCATTTATAGTTTAAATGCACATAAGAAGAATTTAAAAAATAGGCCTAGTTTGCCTATTTTTTTTTATCTTCCTATTTCAAATTAACTCCTATGGAACGATTTCAAGGCCTTATTGGTATTGTGATTATTTTAATGATTGCATTTCTATTCTCCAATAACAAGAAGAATATAAATTACCGATTAGTGGGTAGTGGTTTATTACTTCAATTAACCATTGGTATTCTAATTTTAAAAATTCCAGCAGTGACCAGCTTTTTCCAGTTATTAGGTAGAGGCATGGGAAAAATTGAACAGTTTGCGCGCGCAGGTGCGGCATTTGTATATAGTGGTGTGGCCGCAACTACCCCAACCGGTGTTGCCGATTTTGCCAACGGAGGTTTTGTATTTGCTTTTAATGTGACAGCTACTATTATATTAGTATGTGTGCTGGTAGCCTTATTTTATCATTTTGGTATTATGCAAAGAATTGTAGCAGTAGTTGCGAAGGCCATGAATTTTATTATGCGTGTAAGTGGTGCCGAAGCATTAAGCAATGTGGCCAGTGCCTTTGTGGGACAGGTAGAAGCACAAATTATGATTCGTCCTTATTTAGCCACCATGACTAAAAGTGAAATACTAGCCAGTATGAGCGGAAGCTTAGCTTGTATTGCAGGTGGAATATTAATTGTGTATGCAAATATGGGTGCTCAAGCAGGTATGGATTTAGCCCCTAAATTAATTACAGCTAGTTTAATGGCAGCACCTGGCGCACTTGTGATTGCTAAAATTATTTTCCCTGAAACAGAAGTTTCTCAAACCATGGGAAAGGTTACACTACAAGTAAAAAGTCAATACAGCAATACCATTGACGCCATTACACATGGTGCCGGTGATGGTTTTAAGTTAGCCATGAACGTTATTGCCATGTTAATAGGTTTTATTGCATTAATTGCTATGATTGACTGGTGTATGCTTTCCATTGGACATTTATTCAATCCTAATTTACATTTGAGCTTAAACTTTTTATTTGGTAAATTATTTTATCCAATGGCTTGGGCCATGGGTATTCCTACTGCCGACATTCAAAACGCAGCCACCTTGCTTGGACAAAAATTAACCATTAATGAATTTGTGGCTTTCAAAAGTTTAACTAGTAAAGTAGTTCCTATTATTACAGAGAAAGGTTTACTTATCGTAAGTATTGCTATTTGTGGCTTTGCTAATTTTAGCAGCGTGGGTATGCTTATTGGTGGTATTAGCGAACTAGCACCAAATCGCCGTAAGGACTTAGCTGAACTGGGTTTGAAAGCACTTCTTTGTGGAACCCTTGCCTCATATTTATCGGCAAGCATTGCTGGTATTTTAATAGGCTAATCAGCGAAATAAAAATGAATAATATGATTTTTATTAGTGCATATTAACTGCCTATTTATTCAGATATTTGGTAACTTTGCAGTCTAAATATGTGGACAATGGGTACAGCTAATATCGAAATCATAATTGCTTCAGAAAAAGACAATCTCTTACAAAAAATAGGAAATAAAGTTATTCATAACGAACGCATTAGTTTTGAGGAGGGCGTTTATTTATTTGAAAAAGCATCACTACCCTATGTAGGTGCTTTAGCGAATTGGAAAAGAGAATCATTGCACGGCGATACCACTTACTTTAATAAGAACTTTCATATTGAACCTACCAATGTCTGCGTTTTCTCTTGCAAATTTTGTTCTTACTCAAAATTATATGCCCATAAAGAAGAAGGTTGGGAACTCACCATTGACCAAATGATGGACATTGTAAAATCTTACGATGGCAAACCTGTTACCGAAGTGCATATTGTGGGAGGCGTGCATCCTAAATTAACTTTTGAATTTTTCATTACTTTATTAAAAGCTATTAAAGCACATCGTCCTGAATTACATATCAAAGGATTCACTCCTGTTGAATTGGATTACATGTTCCGCAAAGCAAATTTAAGTACCGAGGAAGGTATGAAGCGCGCGCATGAAGCAGGTCTTGATTCTTTACCAGGTGGAGGTGCTGAAATTTTTCATCCTGACATTAGAAATATTATTTGTGCCGATAAAGCCACTGGCGACGAGTGGTTACATATTCATAGAACTGCGCATAATTTAGGCATGCATAGTAATGCTACTTTATTATATGGTCATATTGAGAAAGCTGAACACCGTATTGACCATATGGAAAGACTAAGACAACTGCAAGATGAAACCAAGGGCTTTAATACTTTCATTCCTTTGAAATTTAGAAACAAGGACAATGATATGCATGATGTTCCAGAGTCTACCATGGCCAATGATTTAAAAATGTATGCTATCTCTCGTTTATACTTAGATAATTTTCCGCATGTGAAAGCCTACTGGCCAATGCTTGGTCGTGAAATTGCACAACTTACATTAAGCTATGGCGTAAACGATATCGACGGCACTATTGACGATACCACTAAAATTTATTCAATGGCAGGAAGTGAAGAACAAACCCCTGTTATGACTACAGAAGAATTGGTACGCTTAATTAAACAAGCCCATAGAAAACCTGTTGAAAGAGGTACACTTTACAATGTGATACAAGATTATTCTTTAGTAGAGATGGAATAGTTAGTTGCTTAACACTCAGCCAGTCCTATTGGAATTTGAATAGCTAAACCACCTTCAGCAGTTTCTTTGTATTTAACACTCATGTCAAGTGCTGTGTTCCACATTGTCTTAATGACTTTATCTAAACTTACCAAGGCTAAATCGGGTGTACTTTGTAATGCTAATTGTGCAGCCGTAATGGCTTTAATAGCCCCCATGGTATTTCTTTCAATACATGGAATTTGCACCAAGCCTCCTACCGGATCACAGGTTAATCCTAAATGATGCTCCATTGCAATTTCAGCAGCCATCATAGTTTGCTTTTGATTGCCTCCTAATAATTCAGTGAGTGCAGCGGCGGCCATCGCAGAAGAAACGCCTATCTCTGCTTGACATCCTCCCATGGCAGCAGAAATAGTAGCTCCATTTTTAAATAATATACCAATGGCACTAGCGGTTAATAAAAAATTAGAAACCGATTCTTCATTTTTCTTTTCTGAAAATAATAAAGCATATAATAAAACGGCAGGAACTACTCCAGCAGCTCCATTGGTAGGAGCCGTGACAACTCTTCCAAAAGAGGCGTTCTGCTCGTTCACTGCTAAAGCAAAACAACTTACCCAGTCTAGGATGGTTGAAAAATTATGTCCTGTATTTTTGATGGCGTCCATCCACTCATTCATATTTGAATAGCTGGCCCCATTTAATAATTTTTTATTTAAAGCAAAGGCTCTTCTTTGTACAAACAAGCCACCTGGTAGTTCACCTTCAGTATGGCATCCATTATATATACAGGTTAACATTATTTCCCAGATATGATCTAAGGCAGGAGATACTTGAATTTCATCTCTAATCGTTTTCTCATTTTCTTTGACAATTTCACAAATAGGCAGTCCCGTTTTAATACACCAATGTAATAACTCATCGGCATTTTTAAAATCGAAAGGAACTTCCGCCTCCTTTGCATTATTATTTTGTGAAATTGTATGATAAGTAATGTTTTTATCCTTCTCAATTTGCTCTTCAATAAACCCACCGCCAATAGAGTAATAAGTGTAGGTATGTTTTTCAGCACCAATAGTTACAATAAATTCTACACCATTGGGGTGATGCGGTAGTAATTTGTCTTTTAAAAAGACTAAATCATTCTCAAGATTAAATTCAATACTTGCCCTTTTATCTACAACAATTTTTTTATTTATTTTAATTGCTGCAATGGAAGGCTCAATTAAATCGGTATTGGTTGTTATGGGATCCTCTCCCATCAGTCCCATCATTACTGCCATAGCTGTCCCATGTCCTTTACCCGTTTTCGCTAAGGAACCATATAATAAAACTTGAATAGATTTTACATTATCTAGGCCAAAAAGGCTGTCTACTTTTTGAATGCAATTTTTTGCAGCAAGCCAAGGGCCTAAGGTATGGGAGCTTGAAGGCCCTACCGATATTTTAAACATATCAAAAACTGAAATAAACTTTTCCATAGGCTGATATAAATATAGCTTAGTTTTAATACATTTGAATATGAAATTTACTAGCATTCTAGCCGGGCTCTTATTGGTTGCACTAAGTTCTACAGCGCAATCCGATATCCGCTTACTTGAAAAATTAATGCAACAAAAACCTGAGCAATTTGGTAAAATTTTAGCCAACCCCAAAGACTACCGCCTTCAAATTTTATATACTCAAATAGATAGAGATAAAAATAATATTCCTCATTTTAAAGAATTCACTTATAACCTAAACCCTAAGGAATATTTTTACCCAGCAAGTACCGTTAAAATGCCACTAGCATTCTTGGCGCTTGAAAAAATAAATAATTTAAAAATGAAAGGGCTTAGTAAGTCTACCCAAATGGTATACGATAGTGTATCTGATAGGCAAGAACAAATTTACAATAACCCTTACTCCATCAATGGCGTACAAAATATTGAACAGGCCATTAAAGAAATATTTTTAGTAAGCGATAATAATGCAGCCAATAGGTTATTTGAATTTGTGACACCGCATACAGTGCATGAACAATTAGCCGCCAAAGGCTATAAAGACGTTTATATTAGAAACCGATTAGAGTTAGGCAGAACCGCCAAAGAAAATAGAAGCACCCAGGCCATTGATTTTTATAATGAGCAAGGAAAAATAATTTATCATCAACCAGCCGCCTTTAATAAAGACAGCCTTCCTTATTATAATGCCTTTATTGGAAATGGTTATTTGAATAACCAAGACTCACTTATCAAGGGCCCTTTAAATTTTTCAGATAAAAACAGAATTTATTTAAGCGACCTTACCCATATTTTAAAATCGGTTTTATTTTTCGAGCATACACCCCCCTCTCAAAGATTTAATTTAACCACCGAGGATAGAAAGTTTTTACTTCACTATATGCATACCTTACCCACTGAATCGCAGTATCCTACTTACGACACAGCTAATTATTGGCCAAACTATTGTAAGTTTTTATACACAGGTTCTGAGAAAGGCCCCTTCCCCAATAATTTGAAAATATTTAATAAGGTGGGTGATGCATATGGCTTCTTATTAGACATAGCCTATGTAATGGATCCGGAGAAGAAAGTAGAGTTTATGTTAAGTGCTGTTATTTATTGCAATAGCGATGGCATTTTAAACGATAGTAAATACGATTACGATACAGTAGGCTACCCTTTTTATAAAAACTTAGGTCAGTTAATTTACAACTACGAGCTTCAACGCAAGAAAGCCTTTCTTCCCAATTTTGCCCCCATCCTTGAGGCTGCTAAATAGATATTAACAGAAAGGGAATAATTTATGGATATTCAAAGTCCAAAACTTACGTCTGTTTGCGATTTATTTGCGAAATTTGTGTTTCAAATAAGCAATCATGATATTATCTTCTCTATTAAACAGATTCAGTGAGCCAGAAACTTTAAAAATGGCCAAATTAGGCCGCGAACTAAGAGCACAAGGCAAAGACGTTATTGACTTAAGTTTGGGTGAACCCGACTTCGATACGCCTCAACATATTAAAGATGCAGCTATTAAAGCCATTAACGATAACTGGTCTCACTATACACCTGTTGCTGGCTTTGCCGATTTAAGAGAAGCGGTTTGCAGTAAATTAAAACGCGATAATAATTTAGATTATAAAGCTGAAAATATTATTACTTCTACTGGCGCTAAACAAAGTTTAGCCAATGCCATTTTAGCCTTGGTAGACGATGGCGATGAAGTAATTATTCCAACCCCTTATTGGGTTACCTATTCTGAGCTTGTAAAAATTGCTAGAGGTAAAGTAGTTGAAATTAGAAGCACTGTAGAAGATGGTTTTAAAGTAAGCCCTGCACAAGTGGAAGCTGCCATTACTTCAAGAACAAAAGTATTCATGTTCTCTTCTCCATGTAACCCTTCAGGTGCAGTGTATAGCAAAGAAGAATTAGAAGCACTTGCTAATTTGTTTAAAAAATATCCAGGCATTACTATTTTATCAGATGAGATTTATGAGTACATCAATTTTGTGGGTAAGCATGAAAGCATTGCTCAATTTGATGCGATCAAGGATCAAACAATTGTGATTAACGGACTTAGTAAAGGTTTTGCCATGACTGGTTGGAGATTAGGTTATACTGCTTCAAGTGTAGAATTAGCCAAGGCTATGGAAAAATTACAAGGTCAATTTACTTCAGGTACTTGTAGTATTACACAAAAAGCAGCAGTCACTGCTTTGGTAGGAGATTTAAAACCTTCTATTGAAATGACTGAAGAATTTACGCGTCGTCGTGAAAAAACATTAGCACTTGTAAATGATATACCTGGCTTTAAATGCTTCGCACCTCAAGGAGCCTTTTATGTATTCCCTGACGTAAGTGCTTATTATGGTAAGTCTGATGGCACTACTACTATTAAAAACGCACCCGATTTTAGTATGTATATTTTAAACGAGGCCAATGTATCTTCTGTTATGGGAGACGCTTTTGGAGAACCTAATTGTGTTCGTTTCTCTTTTGCCAATAGCATGCCAAATATTGAAAGAGCTTGGGCTAGAATTAAAGAGGCCTTGGCTAAATTAAAATAAAGCGATTTAGTTTAAATAAATTAATTTTAGAAGCGTTATAATAAGTAACGCTTCTTTTTTTAGTAGATACTATGACACCAGAGAAATTTCAAATGTTTGAAAATAGGTTGCTTAAAAATTATAAGCACCGCATTAAACAAGCTAAACGACAAAATATTAGCTGCTGGCGTTTGTATGACCATGACCTACCTGAGTTTCCCGTTTGTGTTGAAATTTACGAGGACTATATTTATTTAGCAGAGTATAATCGCCGCCATAGTTTAACTGACGAAGAACATGCCCTTTGGTTAAGCGAAACCAAAAACTGTATTGCAACTATTACGGGCTTGCCGATTGAAAATATGTACTTAAGAGTGCGTAAAAGAATGGATCATAAAGACGAGCAGTACGAGAAAGAAGAAACCATTCCTATTTCAAAAATAATTACGGTAAATGAAAATGGTTTACAATTTAAAGTAAACCTGACCGACTACCTAGATTCTGGTTTATTTTTAGACCACCGTATTACAAGGCAAATGGTGCAAGCAGAATCGAAGAATACTGAATTTTTAAATTTATTTTCTTATACCAGTTCCTTCTCAGTGTATGCTGCAGCCGCTGGTGCTAAAACGGTTACTTCTGTTGATTTATCTAAAACTTATTTAGCCTGGAGTGAAGATAATTTTGCTTTAAATAAACTTAATAATAAAGTCGCTTATCAATTTATACATGCCGATGTAAAGCAGTATTTAAAAACATTGCCTGCCAATAAATATGATTTAGTAGTCATGGACCCTCCTACTTTTAGCAATAGTAAAAGAATGAAGGATGTCTTAGATATTCAAAGAGACCATGTTGAATTAATCAATGATATGCTGCGCGCTATGAAACCAGGTGGTATATTGTATTTCAGTACTAATTTTTCTCATTTCAAAATTGATGCCGAAAGTATTCATACGAAACTCATTAAAGATATTACCAAGGCTACTACCCCCTTTGATTTTGATGGAAGACTAAAAAGGGCCTGCTTTAAATTACAGAAGCCAGTATAAATTCGTGAACAGCTAGTACTTGTGGCGTTAATAATTGTATTTCATCATTTACAATTACTTTATCACATAAACGCATTTTAATAGTATCATTAATTTGATGATGCATTCTTTTTTCAGCTTCTTGCTTTGTGCAAGCATCTCTTTGCATAATTCTTTGAATTCTTAATGGCATGGGTGCCGTCACCCCAATAACAAAGTCTAAACCTTCCACTGCATTAGATTCAAATAAAAGAGCTGCTTCTTTAATCACATAAGGGGCTGTTTGTAATTTGGCCCAATCCCAAGCGGCTTGAATAGTAATAGGATGTACAATTGAATTCAATAAGGCCAACTGATGCGCATCGGAAAAAACAATAGAGGATAAATAAGCTTTTTGTAAAACGCCATGCTCATACAGCTTCTCTCCAAACTGTTGAATAAGTGCAGTTTTAATGGCAGGACTAGTTTGCATCAACTGCTTTGCAGTATCATCTGCATTGAATACAGGCACACCCAAATTTTCAAATATTTTGGCTACAATGGTTTTCCCAGCACCAATACCTCCCGTAAGTCCGATCATCTTAGACATAAAAAAGTCCGAAATTAGTTACCCCAATTTCGGACTTTTTTTAATCAAACCAATTATAATTATTTAGGGTTGGTTTTTGACCACTCTAAGCTTATAGATGATTTTTCAAGTTTCAAGTAAGAACCAGGGCTTACTTCCAATTGAATAGTATTGTCTTCGTTTACTTTATTCACCGTACCATGGATACCAGCGATCGTAACAACTTTGTCTCCTTTTTGGATATCGTCAATAAACTTCTTTTGCTCTTTCGCTTTTTTAGCTTGTGGACGAATCATGAAAAACCAGAAAACTAAAATTATACCGCCCAACATTACTAATTGGAAAGTACCTCCTCCTTGTGGTGGAGCTTGTAATAAGAATTGTGTCATTTTAATTTATTTAGTTGTTTATGTTTTAATAGTTGTGTTTATATAGCTGTGTTTATAAATTCTTTTTTTTATAAACCCGCTCTTGCAAATATATGTTATTTACAGTCTTATTTTTTAGGTGCCGATGGTTTGTGACTTATTTTTTGAATTTTACCCGATCCCACTAATTCTTTATGAATATTATCCAAAATACCATTCACAAAATGACCACTTTGTTCAGTGCTATAGTCCTTGGCTAAATCAATGTACTCATTAATAGTTACCTTGGTAGGTATGGTATCAAAATACAATAATTCACAAACGCCCAAACGAAGTAGTATCATATCTATCACCGCAATACGCTCAGGATCCCAGTTATTTAATTTAGGCTTAATCACTTCTTCCGTGTATCCTTTTTTATCAATAGCTGTATCTAGTAATTCAGTAGCGAATTTCATTTTTTCATCACCCACTAAATCTATAAAATCTATGCTGCCTGGCTTTTGTAAGTAATCCAACATAAAGCCTACCATCATTTCTCCTTCATCTTCCCAATTCGCGAAACGCTCATCGATATATTCTAAAATATTATCCGATTCTAAAATAAGGGTACCAAAAATATATTTAAGAATCTCTTTCTCTTTGGCCTTGTCTCTTCCTTCTTCTACAATGTAAGTTTTATAAATAGCCGATTCTGATAAGTTTCTAAACAAGGTTTTTACAATATCCTCGTCTACCCATTGTGCAGGGTTTACAGCAGCCAATGCTTTTTTGAATTTCTCAGACTCAATGGTTTGCCATACAATACTATTACCTGCTAATTTAATATTAACGGATAAATCGGCCTGATTGGGTAAATTTTTGGAGGCTCTCTGCCCTGCCTCAACTTCGGCATAAAGGGCTACTTGGTGCACTAGATGAACTAGGAAAACAAACAAATTACGTGTTTTGTCAAATTCCTTCTGAAGTAGGGAGCCGGGACTGCTTTGGTTTTGATTTTCAACCATATACAGCACCTGCATTACTTTAATTCTAATATTTCTTCGGTTCATCATATGTGTAAGAGCTAAACGGCTGCAAATCTATCTAAAATTATTGGTAAAAACTGACATTTTTTACCCTAATCCTTTGCATATCATGCAATTTTAGGCATAGATTTGCTTCCCTTGCGCTGAAAAATCGAATAAACTGAAAATTTGGCCTATTGTATAGGAAAAAATTGCAGTGGCACGGTTATCGATGTATAGGAATTACAATATTTATTAAACAACAAAAAACGATAAAGTATGGCTAAGAAATTAAACATTACTCCTCTACACGACAGAGTAATAGTTAAGCCTGCCGCTGCAGAAGAAAAAACAGCTGGAGGAATCATCATCCCTGATACTGCTAAAGAAAAACCACAACGTGGACAAGTACTTGCTGCTGGAACAGGTAAAAAAGACGAACCCGTAACTGTAAAAGTAGGCGATAACGTTTTATACGGTAAATACGCTGGAACAGAAATTCAAATTGATGGTCAAGATTTATTGATCATGCGCGAAAGCGATATTTTAGCAATTGTATAATTGTTAAAGTAAGTAGCACTATTAATTAACGAAATAAAATAAGTTTATATGTCTAAAATGATTTTTTTCGACTTAGAAGCGAGAAATAAAATGAAAAAAGGGGTTGACACTTTAGCCAACGCCGTAAAAGTAACCTTAGGACCAAAAGGTCGTAACGTTGTTATTGAAAAGAAATTCGGATCACCTTCTATTACAAAGGATGGTGTTTCAGTTGCCAAAGAAATTGACTTAGAAGATCCTATTGAAAACATAGGTGCTCAAATGGTAAAAGAAGTTGCTAGCAAAACTGCTGATCAAGCGGGTGATGGTACAACAACAGCTACTGTATTAGCACAAGCTATCATAGGTGAAGGTTTAAGAAACGTTACTGCTGGCGCCAATCCAATGGATTTGAAACGCGGTATTGATAAAGCAGTAGAAAAAGTAGTAGCAAGTTTAAAAGCACAATCTCAAGCAGTTGGTAACGACGCTAAGAAAATTGAGCAAGTAGCTTCTATTTCTGCCAACAACGATAATGAAATTGGTAAATTAATTGCCCTTGCCATGAGCAAAGTGGGTAAAGAAGGTGTAATCACTGTTGAAGAAGCAAAAGGAACGGACACTACAGTAGATGTAGTAGAAGGTATGCAATTCGATCGTGGATACGTATCTCCTTACTTCGTTACCAATAGCGAAAAGATGGAAGCTGAAATGCAAAATCCATACATCTTAATTTATGATAAGAAAATTTCAGCAATGAAAGACATCTTGCATATTTTAGAGAAAGTAGCTCAAACAAGTCGTCCATTAGTAATTATTGCTGAAGACTTAGAAGGTGAAGCAATGGCAACATTGGTAGTTAACAAATTACGTGGTACTATTAAAGTAGCAGCTGTAAAAGCTCCAGGCTTTGGCGACAGAAGAAAAGAAATGTTAACAGACCTTGCTATTTTAACTGCAGGAACTGTTATCTCTGAAGAACAAGGTTTCAAATTGGAGAACGCCGACTTAACTTATTTAGGTCAAGCAAGTTCTATTACAATAGATAAAGACAATACCGTTATCGTAGGTGGTAAAGGTAAAAAAGCAGATATCACTGCGCGTGTGAATCAAATTAAAGCGCAAATTGAAAATACAACTTCTGACTACGATCGTGAGAAATTACAAGAGCGTTTAGCAAAGTTAAGTGGTGGTGTTGCCGTATTGTATGTTGGTGCAGCTACTGAAACTGAAATGAAAGAAAAGAAAGATCGTGTAGACGATGCTTTACATGCAACGCGTGCAGCTGTTGAAGAAGGAATCGTACCAGGTGGTGGGGTTGCTTATATTCGTGCCGTTGCAAGTTTAGATAAATTAAAAGGTGCTAACGAAGACGAAACAACAGGTATTCAAATTGTACGTCGTGCCATTGAAGAACCACTTCGTCAAATTGTAAAGAATAGTGGAATCGAAGGTTCTATTGTTGTTCAAAGAATCAAAGAAGGCAAAGACGACTTTGGTTTCAATGCAAGAACAGAAGTTTTCGAAAACTTATTCAAAGCAGGTGTTATCGATCCAACTAAAGTAACAAGAGTTGCTCTAGAGAATGCAGCATCTATCGCTTCTATGTTGTTAACAACAGAGTGTGTGATTGCTGACAAACCAGCTCCAGCTGCAGCGCCACAAGGTGGTGGACATGCGCCTGATATGGGTGGTATGGGTTACTAATATTGAAAGCGATTTTATCGCATCAAGAAATAAAAAAAACCTCCTCGATTTTTCGGGGAGGTTTTTTTATGTAGTATATGCTATATCTAATTGTATTACTATTAAAAATAAGAAGCTGAAATATTTTTATGCAGCTTCTTTAGGCGCAGTGGTAAAATACAATTGAAACCCTTTGATTAAGAAAAACTGTGCTAAACCATAGGTAACCATAATTATTAAACCAATATGCGGTATAGGCGAATGGATAGACCAATCAAATTTATTAAAAGCTAAAATAGTATCTGATGATAAGAAAAATAACATACCGGGTGTCCAAAAACTATTGGCAATAATTTTAGTAGCCTTATTATTGGAAACATGAATAGCCATTAATGCCGCAGTACTTATAAGTACCATATATACTAGTATGGGATAAATTAATTTACCCATACCCCCTTGTAATTGGAAATACATAAAGAAACAAAAACTAACCAATAAAAATGTAGAGATATAAAATTTTGTAGAGCGTGGTTGCGATGGTCCGTATATTTTACTAAAAAATAAAATATTAAAAACATGGGTCATCATAAAGGCAATCATGCCTGGTATAAACATGGATTTTGAAATTAAAAACACATCTCCTAAAAAAGAACCTAATAAACCCATCATTAGTAAATTTTTTCCTGGCTTATTATATGGGTTAGGCTGCACATACAAGTAAAGCATTAAAGAGGGCAGCAACAAGGCCTTACTAATATTTTCCATCATCTTATACTGCTCTCCTAATAATTGAGCAAGAAAATGTACGCAAAGAATACCTATCCCAATGGCAATACCCCAGTTTTTAATAAATGACTTCATAAGCAAGTTTATATTTTTTGTGAATCAAGTTCGTTTTCTAAATTAAATGTAAGCAATGCTTGTCTAATTTAAGAATCAAAGCATAAATTTGCCAATGATTAGCCCGGAAGAAGAAAAATTCTACCAGCAATGGGAAAAAGAAAGAGTACTCCCCCATTATAAACGCAAACCTTTTTTAAGAGGTTTAAGTTTTGGATTAAGTGTAGGTTTGCTAGTGCTGGTTATTTCTGAAACAGGTTGGTATGAAAGGGCTAGTATGGTAGCCAATATGAGGGGTAATGAAATATGGATCGTAATTTCAATTTTGGTCTTTTCCTTTGGATTTGCATGGCTCTACCAACAATTTACCTCTGAAATGAACGAACAAAGATTCAATGAATTAAAGCATATAAAAAATAAAAAATGACCCATTTTACCTCAAAAAACACCAAAAACACCTCATTTTTAGCAATAATTGCCTCTTTTTTGGCCATTTTCGCTATTTTTTCAATTACTGCATGTAGTAAGTCTTCTGCTAGTGAGTCTGACCAAATGATTAGCTATGCTAAATCAAATAACATTACCTATACCAGTGACCCAACTGGTATTTTATATCAAATAATCACTCCAGGCAATAGCACCCATCCAAGTGTAAACAACACAATTACAGTGACTTATGTAGGAACCTTAATGAATGGTAACCAATTTGATGCAGGAACTATCACTTATCCTTTAAGTAATTTGATACCAGGATGGCAAATTGCAGTTCCAAAAATTGGGGTTGGAGGTGAAATTAAAGTTTTAATACCCTCTTCATTAGGCTATGGTTCAAGCGGATCAGGCTCCATTCCAGGGAATGCACCACTCTATTTTGATATCAAGTTGAGTGCTGTAAAATAATGGCTTTTTAGCCTTTATTTTGGCCTCTTTCCATTATATTTGCCGACTAAAAATCAGTTAACCACACTATTATGCAACTCAAAGGATTAGTGCGCTTTTTTACTATTGCGCTTATTTTAATTTGTCTTTACCAATTGTCATTTACTTGGTTTGTAAGAAGTCACGAAAAAGCCATGGAAGCGAAAGCTAGTTCATGGGTGAAAAAGTTCCCTAAAGCGGATCAAGTATACCCTTCTAATAAAGAAGAGCAATTATTATACAACGATAGCTTAAACGATATTCAAAAAGCTTATTATAAGAGATTATTAGACAGTACCAAAGAAACAAAATTGGCTTTCGGTTTAACAACCTATGGTTCTGCTAAAGAAAAGGAATTAATGTTAGGCCTTGATTTACAAGGTGGTATGAGCGTAACCATGGAAGTGGGATTAGATGGTTTAATTAAATCATTAGCCAACTATACAAAGGACGCTGCTTTTAATACTGCTTTAAACAATGCAGTGCAAAAGAAAGCGAATAGCCGTGCCGATTTAATCTCCTTATTCAGAGAAGAATATGCCACTATTAACCCAACGGGTAAATTGGCTCCTTTATTTGCCACTAGAAGTAATGGTAAATTAAAGTTTGACGCTTCTGATGATGCTGTAGCTTCTTATTTAAAAGAACAATCTACGCAAGCCTTCAATAATACATACCGTATTTTAAGAACGCGTATTGACCGCTTTGGTTTAGCTTCTCCAAATATCAATCCAGATGCTACAAAAGGTATTATCAATATTGAATTAGCAGGTGTAAATGATAAAGAGCGTGTTCGTTCTTATTTACAATCTACAGCGAATCTTCAATTTTTTGAAGTGTACACATTTGAAAACAAAGATTTTCAAAATGGAATTATTGCTGCTGATAAAGCCATTGAATCTAGCTTAAATGGTATTACCGATACCACTGCGAATGCAAAAGCAGATACTTCTAAATTGAACCCTAACAAAAATCCTTTGTTAAAAACAGTTCAGTTTACACAACCTTATCAAGGAAAAAATGGTCAATATATTTATCCTGCTGAAATTGGATACACTTTAAAAAAGGATACAAGCAAATTGAATGCTTACTTAGCTATGGCTGAAGTGAAATCTAAGTTCCCATCGAACCTAGTATTCATGTATGGTAAGAATGAAAGTGAAGATGCTAAAAACAAAGATGTACTTCCTATCTATGCTATCAAAACTTTAGATAATGGCCAAGCTGAATTAGAAGGCGACCATGTTGCAAATGCTGCTCAAGATTTTGATGAAAGAGGAAAAGTAGCCATCAAAATGAATATGGATAAATTAGGTACAAGCATTTGGGCTAAGATGACTACAAAAAATGTAGGCAAGCCTCTTGCTATTGTACTTGACAATATTGTTTATTCAGCACCGAATGTAAACGATGCTATAACTACAGGTAACTCTTCTATCTCAGGAAACTATACTTTAAAAACAGCACAAGACTTAGCTGAAATTTTAGAGAGTGGTAAATTACCAGCCCCTGCTAAAATTGTACAAGAGCAATTAGTAGGTCCTACTTTAGGTTTGGCTTCTATTCAAGGTGGTGCAATGGCATTTGGAATTTCTTTCCTTGTCATTTTCGCTTTAATGTTATTATACTTTAACACAGGCGGATGGGTAGCGAACATCGCATTAGTATTAAACTTACTTTTCACTATTGGTATATTAAGCGCCTTAGGTTTTACTTTAACAGCACCTGGTATTGCAGGTTTAGTATTAACCATTGGTATGGCAGTAGATACCAACGTAATTATATTTGAGCGTATTAAAGAGGAATTAACAAAAGGCAAAAGTTATCAATTAGCTGTAACAGATGGTTACAAACGTTCTATGTCTCCTGTATTGGATGCCCACGTTACTACCCTATTAACAGCTTGTATCTTAGCTTACTTTGGTTTAGGTCCAGTACTTGGATTTGCTACAACACAAATCATTGGTATTTTACTTTCTTTATTCTGCGGAATTTTAGTATCTCGTTTAATTACCGATATCTACACAAGTAAAAACAGACACTTTGAATATTTCACAAAAATTTCAAGAGGTATCTTTCAACATGCTGCTTATAAGTTCATTGAATTTAGAAAGTACGCTTATATGTTGTCTGCTGTAGTTTTAGTAATGGGTATTGCCAGTTTCTTTAACGGATTTGACCAAGGTGTTGAATTTGCTGGAGGAAGAAGCTATACTATTAAGTTTAATAAAGCTGTAAATATTGAGTCTGTTAGAGATGACTTGAAAAAAGTATTTGGAGAGTCTCCTATTATTAAAACAGTCGATTCAAAAAATCAAATCAACATTACTACTTCTTATAAGATTAAAGAACAAGGCAATAATATTGATGCTGAAGTAGAAGGTTTATTATTTAAAGGTTTAGCGAAGCAATTACCAGAAGGAACTTCTTTAAAAGAATTCGATTCTCAGTATAAGCAAAGTTCTCAAACAGTATTACCTACTATCTCTGATGATTTAAAAGCAGGTGCTACGAAGGCAACTATCTTTGCATTAATTGCGATTTGTTTATACATCTTTATACGTTTCCGTGATTGGAGATATTCTTTAGGAACTATCTTCTCTTTATTACACGACGTATTTGTAACCTTAATTGTATTTAGTTTCTTAAGAAAAGTGGTTCCTTTCCCATTAGAGATTGACCAGCATTTTATTGCTGCCATTCTAACCGTCATTGGTTTCTCTATGAACGATACTGTAATTGTATATGACCGTATTCGTGAGGACAGCCAATTAATGAAAGGCGCAGACAATGCTTCTATCATTAACAAGGCCATTAACCAAACATTGAGTCGTACTATTATGACATCCTTAACTGTATTCTTAACTATCTTAATCTTATTCATCTTTGGTGGAGAAGTAACAAGAGGTTTTGCATTCGCTATGTTAATTGGAGTTATTACAGGTACTTACTCTTCTATCTTTGTAGCGGCTCCTGTATTAGTTGACTTTGCAAAAAGTCGCCCATTAGGACGTGAAGAGAAAAAGAAATAATTCTACATTGAATTTATATAAAAAAGGCCTTGAGAAATCAAGGCCTTTTTTTATGAGCTTCGCGATCAGAGAGCGAGAATGATGTATTTTTTAAACTAATTTTAAACCGCAAATGAAGTACCGCATCCACAGGTACTAGACGCATTCGGATTTTTAAAAGTAAACCCACGGCTATTCAAACCACCTTGCCAATCTATTTCCATACCATATACATAAATCTGATGTGATTTCTCCATGCAACAAGGTATACCCTCAATAGAAAACATTTCATCTTCAGCCTTAGGAATGTCAAAACCTAAAACATAGGTCATTCCGCTACATCCACCCCCTTTTACGCCCACTCTTAGTCTTTGTTGTTGATCAAAGTCTGG
>CANCRC010000028.1 GCA_947380435.1 Chitinophagaceae bacterium | reverse complement strand
TTGTAGGTGATATTTTTGATTTTTGGTTTGAATACAAAACAGTGGTCCCTAAAGGTTTTGTGAGACTACTAGGCTGTTTAGCCGATTTATCTGATGCGGGCATTGAACTACATATTTTTACAGGCAACCACGATTTATGGATGAAAGATTATTTAACAAAGGAGTTAAATGCCAAAATATATTTCGAACCTCGTGTATTTAGTTTCGGTGCTAAAAAGTTTTTTATTGGTCACGGAGATGGATTAGGCCCAGGTGATAAAGGCTATAAATTTTTGAAGAAAATTTTTACGAACCCTTTATGCAAATGGTTATTCGGATGGCTGCATCCCGATTTTGGTATTCAGCTTGCGAATTATTTTAGTAGTAAGAGTAGGGCCAAGACCGGCACTGCCGATGAAGTATTTATGGGAGAAGACAAAGAGTGGCTAATTGTTTATTCAAAACAAAAAGCAAAAGAAATCAACGCCGATTATTTTGTTTTTGGTCATAGACATTACCCTTTAGATATAGCTATTAATGAAACAAGCCGTTATATTAATTTAGGAGATTGGTTAAGGTCGGACAGCTATGCTGTATTTGATGGAAATGATATGCAACTACTTCATTGGAAGGAAGACTCATAAAAATATTTTTGTTATGAATTTAGATCAACAATTTTTAAACAATTCTTTACGTAGTTATATTGTCATTGCTGCTATTTTTTTAGTGGCATTTATTGTTAAAAGATTTATCTCTCGTTTTTTTGCAAGCTTAATTTACACTTGGATTGATAAAAAGAATCATTCTGAATTAAGAAAAACGCATGTACGCCGTTTGATTATTCCTATCGAACAGTTTTTAATTTATACGGTTGCTGTTGTAGCATTATATGAGTTAAATTTTCCCATAGACTGGAATATTCATTTATATAAGTTGACTTTACAAATAGTGGCGGAAGCTATTGTGAAATTATTTTTTATAATTTTATTTATTCGTGTTTGTTTAAGAACCCTTGAATTTGTAGCTATTATTTTAGAAGAAAAAGCCAAATTAACCGAAGACCAAACCGATGACCAGCTGGTTTTATTTTTTAGAGATTTTTTCAAAGTTATTTTATACATCGTAGGATTTTTATTAATACTACATTATGTATTCAATGAAAATATAGGCAATTTAGTTACTAGCTTAAGTATCGTAGGAGCCGCTGTGGCCTTGTCTATGAGAGAAAGTTTGGAAAATATTATAGCCTCTTTCATAATTTTCTTTGACAAGCCTTTTACCATTGGTGATTTAGTGAAAGTGAATAATTTTACAGGCACGATTGAGAAAATTGGATTACGGAGTACCCGTATTCGCACACAGGATAAAACCTATATATCGGTGCCTAATAAACAAATGGTAGACACTATCGTAGATAATATAAGTTTAAGAACAGAACGTAAAATTGAATTAGACTTACAATTAAATGTGACTACCACCGCTACACAATTAGCGGCTTATAGTAAGTATATACAAAAAGAAACCAGCCAGCTTAATAATGTAAGTAATGTTATGGTCTATGTTTCAGAAGCGGGTAAGCAGTTTCATGTATTACATATTGAATGCTTAGTGAGTATGGAATTAGCATTCAATGATTTTATAGCCTTGAAAGAACAAATGAATGTAATGGCTATTCAATATGCCAATGAAAATAATATTCAATTCGCGACTACTGTATAAAAATCAATCAGAAGTATAACTAATGTGTTTAGATTTTGAAAGAGAAATTGACATAGACAGAGAAAGCGAGATTGTCAGAGACTCCCTTTATAGAGACTCCTTCAACGATACCAAGAACTGCTTAATATTTTTAAGACTATTTAATACAGCAATATCTTTCTCTGCTTTTTCTTTATTATTTTTCAAATAGGTTTTTGCACCTTCAATAGAATATTTTTTTTCGCGCAGTAAATAATAAAGCTGTCTTAGAAATTCAATATCCTGTGCTCTAAATAATCTATCACCCTTTCTTGTTTTTCTAGGTTGTAATTGTTTGAATTCTTTTTCCCAATATCTTATTAAAGAAGTATTCACGTTAAACCAAGTAGCTACTTCTCCAATTGGGTAGTATAATTTTTTTATCAATTCTTCTGAAGCGGGAATATTTAAAGTATGTATTTCTGCATCCATGGAAGCAAAAGATTTTCTTCCTCTTTTGCTAATAGTAGTTGAATGCGTAAATGACATGGGTGTTCTTGAAACTGTCGGAAGGCTTTCTTCATCCACACTTGAAACTAGTGCTACTGCAGAAGGACTTTGTTTAGGCAAAGCGGGTTTCTTTTTTTCAACGGGTGCTTTTATATGCACGGGTTGGTTGCTATCTATGCCAAATAAGTCAAGTTGATGCAAGTGCTTTGCCATAGAACAAAGTTAGGGGACTATTAATAGGAACTAAGCTTCCTAAATGATTGGTGGATAAATTGTTAAGTATGCAGTATTTTTGCGTATGCGATTATTTATACTCACAAGTTCAAAATTCGATCTGCCCAGGCCAGTGCTTTGTCAGAAGGTGTTGGATATCATTGAACTAGGATTGAGTTCACAACAAATTCATTTTTATATAGTGGGTGATAAGCTCTCGGATGCGTTATTGCATTTAGAGCAAAACAATGATGCCGTGACTATTATTAAGCAGTTGGAAGCTGAAAAATTAATAAAGGAAGTGACCAATGCCATTGTCATTCATTTTGGTGCAGCTCTAAAAGGAAGCGATCAGTTCCCACATTATTTTATTCCTTTATCTGATCCTACTAGTAATGCTCATATGTCTATTTTCCAAAAATGGTCTTTACGAAAATCTTTTAAAAACTATATTCAAAAGTCCATGGCTACTTATGCCATTAATGAATGGGCTTTTAATTTTTTAGAAAATAAATATAAGGCCTACGCTACTAAAATGCAAGAAGCTTATTTGCCTATAACCACTATTCCTAGGTATGAGTGGGTGGCATTAGCCGATGCTAAAAATAAGTTAACAGAAGGTGCTAATTATTTTTTAGCCTTCCAGCCCTTGGAGGCCTTTGTAGAGATGCTTAAAGAATTCTCCATTTTTAAAAAATGGCAACAAACCAATATGGCATTAGTTTTCATTTTTGAAAATGAAATAGCATTGAAACAAGCAGAAGCGTTATTAGTAGGCTATAAATTTAAAGAGTCCATTGTTGTTCATACCATTGCTGCTTTTGATCTAAGTTGGTTAGCCGCTACTTATGCGATAACATTTAATAATATTAATTTTAATAAAGCAAGTATTATAGAAATGGCTATACAATATGATATTCCCTTACTCTTTAATACAACCCAGGGTAAGCAGGAGCCTATGCCAGCTACTTGGGCTGGTGCGGGTGAGTTGTTTTGTTTTGAAGAAAAAGGGGCTTTATCGAATCACTACAAATTATACTATAAAGATGAAGTATATAGACAAGCAAGGGCTAGGATGGGCATGGACTGGCTAAGCACTTTATATGCGGCCAAAAAGAATGCAGGCCTAGTTCAAATACCTTTGGCATTGAAGAGTTAGTAAGGTTCTTATTTAATTAATTTGTATTTTTGTGTTTCAAAATTTTAATATGCATCAGTCAAGTATTCAGGTTCAAATTGGTTTAGACGATCAGAAAATTCCTCAAAATATTAAGTGGTCTGCATCCGATAGCACAGCAACGGAAGCACAGGAAGCACGCGCTATGATGCTTACTTTCTGGGATCCTACCGATAAAACTGCCCTTCGCATAGACCTTTGGACTAAGGATATGATGGTGGATGAAATGGCTGATTTCTTTTACCAGAATTTAATGGGCATGAGTGATGCTTATTTAAGAGCCACGCAGGATGAAGCTTTATCGAATGAGTTCAAGGAATTCGCTAAAACTTTTTATACAAAATTTAGAGCCAGTCAACTTTCAGAAAATAATAAATAAACGAAAAAATTCACGAATAGAAAATTAACTAACAATACTAAATCAATTATATTATGTCTTTAGAAACCGATGTGATGTCTTTAATGAAAGACGCAATGAAAAACAAAGATGAAGCTTTGTTAAGAGGATTAAGAGCTATTAAAGCAGAAATCATAAAAGCAAAAACAGAGCCCGGTGCGAATGGTGCTATATCTGCAGAAACAGAATTAAAATTATTGCAGAAATTAGTCAAACAACGCAAGGATTCTCTTGCTATTTTTGAACAACAAAATAGAGCAGATTTAGCCACCAAAGAATCGGAAGAGATTGCTGTGATAGAAAAGTTTTTACCTGCACAAATGAGCGAAGAAGATGTGAAAGCCGCTGTGCAAGACATTATTACACAAGTAGGGGCTGCTGGTCCTCAGGACTTAGGAAAGGTAATGGGTATGGCTACTAAACAATTAGCAGGTCAAGCAGATGGTAAACTTATTTCTGCTATTGCGAAAACTTTATTAAGCGCCTAAGCATATGTGGTTAGATATCCTTGTAGGTACTTTATTTATTATTGCTCTATTACAAGGCTATAGAAATGGCTTTATTAAAGCAGTCATTTCTTTTTTCTCCTTAATGATTGGTTTAATTCTAGCTTTTCAATTTGCAGGCTGGGTAGCTAACTTATTAAAAGAACATACTAAGATTGCTTCTCATTGGCTACCTTTTATTTCCTTTTTAGTTATTTTAGTTTTAGTTCTTATTATATTAAAATTTATTTCAGGTCTTTTACAACAAACAGCTGAATGGTTATTATTAGGCTGGCTGAATAAATTATTGGGCATTGTTTTATATGGTTTTATTTATTTCACTATTTTAAGTGCAGTTATTTATTTTTTACAAATATTAGGCCTGGTGAAAGCTGCCGAAATGAAAGTCAGTTATACCTATTCTTATCTTCAAAAATGGTGGCCTTATTGCATGGATAAAGCCTCTTTTTGGATACCCTCTATTAAAAGCACTATTACTACTTTTTCCAACCCTTTTAAATAAGGCTGTTTTTGCTCAGAATTTATTGATTATGAATAGGTTAACAAATTGTTATTTATTCTATATCTAGGTATTTACTATCCTTTAGCTATTCTCATTTTTAAAACGAATTAACTACCTTTAACCCATCTGTAAATAGCCAAAAGCAGCATACTACATGGACTACGAGATTATTAAAGATGGAAAGTTTGAATACCTAGAAGTAGGGGAAGGTGAAATCCTGATGCTTTGTCATGGACTTTTTGGAGCCCTAAGTAATTTCTCTGATTTAATTGAAAAATTTAGACATACTCATAAAGTGGTGGTACCCTTACTGCCCTTATTTGATTTAGATCTTTTGCATACCAGTGTTGCAGGTTTGGAAAAACATATTGCTGCATTTATTGAGCATAAAAATTATAATAATATTCATTTATTGGGTAATTCTTTAGGGGGTCATGTGGCCTTGATATATATTTTGAAACATCCTGAAAAAGTGAAGTCGCTTACTTTAACGGGCAGCAGTGGTTTGTTTGAAAATGCGATGGGCGATAGTTATCCTAAAAGAGGGGACTACGAATACATTAAAAATAAAACTGCACAAACTTTTTATGACCCTGCTATGGCAACCCCTGAATTAGTGGATGAAGTTTTTGAAATAACTAGAAATAGAATTAAAGTCATTAAAATTATTGCCTTAGCTAAAAGTGCCATTCGTCATAATTTAGGAGAAGAGTTAAACCAAATTAAACAACCTACACTATTAATTTGGGGTAAGAATGATATAGTTACCCCTCCTTTTGTAGCGGAAGAGTTTAAAAAATTAATTCCGAATAGTCAGTTACAGTTTATTGATAAATGTGGACATGCGCCTATGATGGAAGTGCCGAATGAGTTTAATGTTATTTTAGAAAACTTTTTAGCATCTTTACCTAAATAATAATTCTATGCTCGCCAATGAAATAGCTATAAAGGGTTTCCCGGTGCTTCGTTTAGAAGATACAGCCTCCTTTGTATTACAATGCATGGAAGATTATGAAATACAACATTTACCTATTGTAAAAGAAGAATATTTTATTGGTTTGGTAGCTAAGGAAGCAGTACTGGATATAGCCTTAGATCAAACCATGGCTACTATTGCAGATGCTGTTTTAAGAATTGGTGTAAATGGAGCTGCCCATTTTACAAAGGCATTAGAATTATTTGCTAAGCATGAACTTTCTTTACTACCCGTTTTAAATGAACAGCAAGAATGTATAGGGGTGATTACACAGAAAATTTTAAATGAAAACCTTTCTCGTTTTATTGGGGCTGAACAAAATGGTGCCATTATGGTGCTTTCTATTTCTCCCTACCAATATTCTTTAGCAGAGATGAGCCGTTTGGTAGAAACCAATAATGCACAAATTTTACAATTAAATAGTTTCTTTGAAGAAGCTACGGGTGCTATGATTATTACTATTAGAATCAATCAAGAAGAGGCTTCTGCTATTATTTCTACTTTTGAACGCTACGATTATCAAGTGCTTCATTATTTCGGTAAATCACCACTCCACAACGATATTGAAAGTCATTACCATCATTTAATGAATTACTTAGATGTGTAATAAACAAAAGCATTTATTATTTTTTATTCTTTCTTTTTTATTTTTTTCAAACTTCGTTTCGGCACAAATAAAAATTAGTTCCATTCAAATTGAAGGAAATAAAAAAACCAAGCCCTATATTATATTAAGAGAATTGCCTTATCACGAGGGCGATTTTATTCGTAAAGACTCCTTAGCTATTTTAGATACTACCGCTGAGCAACAATTATTCAATACCTCCTTATTTGAGCAAGTGACGGTGCATGCTGAGGCAATTGACAGCACACAGGTAGTTATTAAAATTCATCTAAGTGAAAGATGGTATTTATTTCCCATTCCTTACTTCAGATGGGTAGATCGTAATTTTAGTCAATGGTGGAATGAACAAAACAGAAGTTTGGATAGAGTGAATTATGGTTTAAACCTAAGACAGGCCAATGTAACAGGCAATAATGATAAGCTTACTGCAGCTTTTATTACAGGCTATACTCAACAATCTATACTTCGATATCAAATACCTTTTATTGATAAAAAATTACGCTACGGCTTAGCCTTGGGCTGGCAAAATTTTACACAGAAGGAAATTAACATTGCTACTAGATTAGACAAGCAAGTTTTTTATAAAACACATGATATCATTCAAGAAGGGTATAGAGCCAATGCAAGTTTATTATACCGTCCTAATTTATACGAAAGACATAGTGTTCAAATGGGTATAGGTAGAAATGAAATAAGCGATTCTGCCTTTCTTTACCAAGCTTCTTTTTTACCTAGTCTTCAAAAAACATTTTCATATGTAGATCTTGCTTATTCTTATACGCATATGCATTTCGATTACAATGCTTATCCTACCAAAGGACAGTCTACCGATTTTATGTTTTATCAACGTTTTTCTAAGAACAGTAATTTAAGTTCTATTCAACTTAGAAAAATATGGGCAAGTCCTCTATCAAAAAATAATTTTCTATTTTTTGAATCTAATACCTTGGTTAAATTTTTACCTAATCAAAATTATACCGATAATAAATTATTGGGGTATGGTAATTTTCAAATAAGTGGTTTAGAGTATTATGTAGTGGAGGGGAATGCTGCAAGTATTTTTAAAGCATCCTTTAACCATTCATTAGGCAGCGTAACTGTTAAAAATATAATGAATAGCAAAAAACTACCTTTTATAAAATATCAATTTTGGGCGAAGGCTTTTACAAATCTTGGTTATGTATATAGTGAAAAGCCAGTGAATGGAAATAGACTTTCCAATACACTTATTAGAACAGCAGGGGTGGGCATGGATATTATTAGTATTTATGATTTTGTATTAAAAATTGATTACAGCTTGAATCAGCTTGGAGACAAAGGGTTATATTTGCACGGAGGTATTAATTTTTAAATTTTTCGGATGAAAGTAGCTATATATAGTAGAGGGGTTGATATCGATCAGCAACAATCATTGCAAGCATTACTACTTGCCTTGGATAAGTATGCTATTACGATTTATGTCTACGAGGAACTACTAGAAAAGTTTAATTTACAAGCAAGCGCCGGTAAAGAGCCATTGATTCCATTTACTTCTTTTTCTGCCATAGATGATAGCATTGATTGTTTAATTAGTTTAGGCGGAGATGGCACCGTACTAGATGCAGTCACCATTGTGGGGGATAGTCAAATTCCCATTTTAGGAATTAATTATGGTAGGCTTGGTTTTTTAGCTACTATCTCAAAAGATGAATTGAGTATTATGGTAGAGGCTTTAGTGAATCGAACCTATGTCATTGAAAAAAGAACATTATTACATTTAGACGCCGACCCTATCATTTTTGGAGCAGCGCCTTATGCTTTAAATGAATTTGCGATACATAAAAGAGATACTTCACCCATGATCAAAATTCATACTTATTTAAATGGTGAATTTTTAAATTCTTATTGGGCAGATGGATTAATTGTTTCTACACCTACGGGTTCCACTGGATATAATATGAGTTGCAATGGTCCCATTTTATTTCCTGATTCTGCAAGTTTTGTAATCACACCCGTGGCGCCACATAATTTAAATGTACGTTCTATAGTAGTGCCAGATAGTTCTGTTATTTCTTTTGAAATTGAAGGAAGAACAGAAGAACTCATTTGTGCATTAGATGCTAGAAAAGAAATCGTACCTAAAAATATTCAATTGGCTATTAAGAGAGAATCTTTCTCTGTGAATTTCATAAGACTCAATGAGAACAGCTATTTGACTACCTTAAGAACAAAGCTCACCTGGGGCTTGGATAAAAGAAATTAGCCCATGCGCAAGCAATGTATCTATTTATTTTTCCTGCTATTTTTTGCTAGCCATGCGCAGGCACAATATGTGCAATTAAAGGAGAACAAAGGTGAATTCGGCGCTTTTGCTGGGCAGGCTTCTTACAATGGAGACTTAGCGCCCAACTTGCAATTTATTACTTTAAACTATGGCGCATATTATAAAAAACAATTCAATGATTATGTAGGCTTTAGGTTAAATTATGAATTAGTTCCTTTGGGTGCCATTGATTCACTCACTTCTAGTACTATGAATTCATATGTCCATGGAAGAAGTTTATTTTTCAAAACGACTTATCAAGAAATTAGCTTGATGGCAGAATTATATTTCTTAAAATTTATTAATGGGAATAAAAATTTGCGTTTTAGTCCTTATCTAGGTTTTGGTGCAGGGTATATGTCTGCTTTAAAAGATACAAGCAATTATCCAGCAGGGAATCCCAGTAAAGCGCCCAAAGTAATTACGGTACCCTTAAACCTTGGCTTCAAGTATAATCTAGCAGGCTCTTTCAATTTTTTTGGAGAATTTACTTATCGTTTCACCAGCTCAGATTTGGTAGATCATTTTGGAGATAATAATATTTATTCCAAAGGAGGCATCGACTACCAAGCAAGTACTTCAGGTAGGGATCAATTTTTTTCTGCAAAACTGGGGCTATCCTATAATTTACAAAGAATTTATGGTCCTGATCCAAGTCCAAAGCCCAAAAAAGACAATCTTTTAACTAAAGGGTCTAATTCTGGCAAAAAAGCCATTAATAAGCGTTTATTTGGCTTCTTTAAACGCAAATAACCTAGTTATTTTCATAATTTTGCAGCATGGAAAACCTGGATCTAAGCAAACTGCCTAAACATATAGCCATTATTATGGATGGGAATGGCAGATGGGCGCAAGAACAAGGCCAGGACCGCTTATTTGGGCATTATCAGGGTGTAATTAGTGTAAGAAAAGTAGTGGAAGCAGCTACCGAAATAGGTATTCAATACCTTACCCTCTATGCTTTTAGTACAGAGAATTGGGAAAGACCGGAGGAAGAAGTAACTGGTCTGATGACCTTATTCGTGGATACCATTGCCAAGGAAGTCCCCGATTTACATAAAAATAATATCAAGCTTCGCTTTATAGGCAATTTAAATTTACTGCCTCCCCATGCTAGGGAAGCCTTGGATAATGCCACTGCACAAACAGCTCAAAACACAGGTTTAACCCTTATTGTAGCGCTATCTTATAGTAGCAGGTGGGAGCTCGTAGAAGCAGCTAAAAAACTAGCATCAAAAGTGAAAGAAGGCAGTATGACTACTTCTCAAATTACAGAGGCAACTTTATCTGAATCCCTTACTACCAGTGATTTTCCAGATCCTGAACTAATGATACGTACCAGTGGCGAATTTCGAATAAGCAATTTTTTATTGTATCAATTAGCCTATGCTGAATTGTACTTTACCGAGACAAGATGGCCCGATTTTAGGAAGGATGACCTAGTCAAAGCCATCCTAGATTTCCAGTCTAGAGAGCGCAGATTCGGTAAAACCAGCGGTCAACTTAGCTCGAATGATGAAAAAATATAATATGTTTATTTACACTTTTAACAAAGACTTTGAATTATTACGAGTAATTTGCGACACTTTTAAAATTATAAATGATTAGCCCCTTAGCAGATGCATAAATTTCTTCCCTTTTTAATAGGTTCACTATCAGTACTTTTATTGAATTCGACTTCTTATGCTCAGGATACCCCTGTTAAAGATTCGGTGTCTCAAATAAATGTGAAGCTGATCAATATTTTTACTCAAAAAACGCCTTCAAAATATAAGATTCGTTCTATCAAAGTAGTGGGTAATGAAAACTTTGATGAGAATTTATTGCTTTCACTTTCCACCTTAAATATAGGTGACGAAGTAGCCATTCCTGGTGGAGATAATTTTGCGAAGTCTATTCGTAAATTAATGGATCAAAATTATTTCAGTGATGTAAGTATTTATTTAACTGATTTAGTAGGAAAAGATATTGATGTGGAGATAAATGTAACAGAGCGTCCTCGTCTTTCAAAGTTTACATTTATTGGCGTGAAAAAATCGGATATAGATGAATTGTCTGGTAAAACAGGTTTAACGCCTAATAGAGTTATTACCGATAACATGAAGATTACTGCCATTGAAGGCATTAAAAAATATTATGCTGAAAAAGGGTTTCAGGATATTAAGGTTACCATTAAAGAACGCAAAGACGCCGCAAGAAAAAATAATCTATTATTAGATTTTGTAGTAGATAAAGGTCCTAAAGTAAGAATTAATAATATCAATTTCGGTGGTAATAAAATTGAAGAGACTAAGCTTAAAAAAAGCTTGAAAGAAATTCATGAAAAGTCTAGGCTTACTTTATTCCCTATTAACGACAGGCCTGTCATTGTTAAAACAAGTCCTTACAATTTTGAACAGTATATGTCAGAGAAGGGCTACTTAACTTTTACCAAGACTAGGAAAATTTTAAATTCATATGCTAGGTTCTCTCTTTCTTCTTCTAAGTTCAATGAAAAAAAGTATGAAGAAAGTAAAGATAATTTATTGAATTATTATAACTCATTAGGCTTTAGAGATGCGGTCATTGAAAAAGATACAGTCTACCATAATGCAGGAGGTAATTTGAATATTGATATGCAATTGAAGGAAGGGCGTAAATACTATTTTGGAAATATTAATTGGAGAGGTAATACGAAGTATACCGATTCTATCTTATCGGTTATTTTAAATATTAAGAAAGGTGAAATTTATAATAGAGAAATTTTATTTAATAAATTAGGTAAAACACCTACTGCAGAAGGCGGTGATGTAAGTACTTTATACCAAGATGATGGTTATTTATTTTTTAGAGTAGATCCAGTGGAAACTGCTGTATACAATGATACCATCGATTTTGAAATTCGTATTGTAGAGGGACCGCAGGCCACTATTAAAACTATTCGCATTGCGGGTAACGAAAAAACAAAAGACTTTGTTATTCGTCGTGAAATTAGAACCTTACCTGGAGATAAATTTAGTCGTAGTTTATTAATTAGATCTCAGCGTGAGATTGCACAATTAAATTTCTTTGACCAAGAAAAAATAAAAATTGATCCGGTACCGAATCCAGACGATGGTACCGTAGATATTAATTATGGTGTGGAAGAAAAATCGAGTGATCAGTTAGAGTTGAGTGCAGGATGGGGTGGTTATATTGGATTGACTGGTACCTTAGGGGTGACTTTTAATAACTTTAGTTCAAAGAATTTATTTAAAAGAGCTGCATGGGATCCTCTTCCTATGGGAGATGGACAAAAATTAAGTGTAAGGGTTCAAAGTAATGGTAAGGCCTTTAGATCTACCAATCTTTCTTTCACAGAACCTTGGTTTGGTGGTATTAAAAGAAATACTTTAACAGTAAGTGTATACAATACGAAGTACGGACAAACGTATAATTTATTGACCGGTGCCTATGACCCGAATGCAGCCGATGCAAGATATATTTCTACTACAGGAGCCACCGTTTCTTTTGGCAGACAATTATCATGGCCTGATGATTATTTTTCTTTGAGTATGGGATTGAACTATACAAGATATACTTTGAAAGATTATGCGATTGATCCTTATAATCTTCCGAATTTTAGTAATGGTGTTGTAAACAATGTCAACTTTAGAATTGCCTTACAAAGAACATCAGTGGATCAACCTTTGTTTCCTAGAACGGGTTCTACTTTTTTATTGAGTGCGCAATTAACGCCACCTTATTCTTTAATTACACCTAATGTAAATAGTGCGGCAAATCCTTTTGAATTATTAGAATACCATAAATGGAGATTCAATGGTGAATGGTTTGTACCATTAGGCAAACCTGCAGGTGCAGACCACAACAAACAATTTGTTTTAAGATTTGCTGCTAAATATGGTTTCTTGGGTGCGTATAATAGCGACTTAACTGTTTCTCCTTTCGAGCGTTTCCAATTAGGAGATGCTGGATTAAGTAATCAGTTTGCTTTGTTAGGATATGATATTATTGCACAAAGAGGGTATCCAGTGTATGAAAGTTCTAATCCAAAAGTAAACCCCGATCAACAAACCTCAAGACAACACTTTACCATTTTTAATAAGTATGCTGTGGAAGTTCGTTATCCTTTAAGTTTAGCAGCGAGCAGTACTATTTATGCACTAGGATTTTTTGAAGCAGCTAATGGTTGGTATAGCATGAAGGAATACAATCCATTTAATTTAAGACGTTCAGTGGGTATTGGTATGCGTTTCTATCTTCCTATGTTTGGTTTATTAGGATTTGACTATGGTATTGGTATTGATAGAATTAATGGAACTAACTCCTTAAAGGATGCAGGCAGGTTTACCTTTATGTTAGGGTATGAGCCTGAATAAAAATAGTTATCGTAATTTTCATTTCATAAATTAATGAACATGCAATATAAAAAACACTTATTGGTTCTATTGATTGGACTAGCTACTTTTTTTGCTGGTCAGGCGCAAACAAAATACGCGGTTATTAATACTAAGTATATTTTGGATAAAATTCCTGAATACAAGGAAGCAGATAAGAAGTTAAAGGTATTGGGCGATCAATGGCAGAAAGAAATTGATGACAAGCAAATGGCGCTAGATAAAATGTACAAAAACTATGAGGCAGAGCAGTTTATGCTGTCCGAGGACCTAAGAAAAAAGAGAGAAGATGAGCTTTTTGTAAAAGAAAAAGAATTGAGAGATTTGCAAAAAAAGCGTTTTGGTTATGAGGGGGATTTGTTTAAAGAGAGGCAAAAACTGGTTAAACCCATTCAGGATAAGGTATATAATGCAGTCCAAAAAATGGCTGCAGCCCGTGCTTATGACTTCATTTTGGACAAAAGTGAAGGAATTACCATTATATTTGCAGACCCAAAACTAGACAAGAGCGACGACGTTTTGAAAGAATTGGGTATTAGTAATTAGATATAAATAATAAAAAAAGATCAACAAATAAAACAACATCTTATGAAAAAAGGTTTCTTAGTAGCTGTCATCTTATTTATCGCAGCTTCATTTACAACAAGTGCAACTGCACAAACAAAGATTGGTTATTTTGATGACCAAAGCGTTATTGCATTATTCCCAGGTATCCAAGAGAAATTAGATACTGTGCTTAAGTCTTATGCACAAGACACTTTACAAGAAGAGTACAACTACACTTTGAAAGATTATCAAATTAAGGATAGCATTTTCAGAAGAGATTCTGCTGAATTGTCTAAAAAAGCAAAAGCTTATGAAATGGCTACAAGTGATTTGAATAAATTGAAATACAAGTTAATCAACTGGCAACAATACCAACAAAGTATGATGCAACAAAAAGAGGAAGCTCTTTTATTGCCTTACAGACAAAAAGTAGCTGCTGCTTTAAGTGAAGTAGTTGCAGAAAACAAATACACATTGGTGTTGAAAGCTGAATCATTATCTCCTTATGCGCAACCTTCTATTGCTGACAATTTAACTATTCGTGTAGCAATTAAGTTGAAGTTGAATTTACCTAAGGATGTAGAAGAAGCCTTCAAAGCGGCTACAGGCGGTACTGCTACTAAAGCAGCTCCTGCAAAAAAAGGATAATAGCTTTTTAAAATATTTTTGATAAGAACCTCGTTGTTATGCAACGAGGTTCTTAGGTTTACAGAACAAAGTTTTTAATAGTGTATTCAATTAAATAAATTTTATGCCAGCACCCATTGGTGTATTTGATAGTGGTTATGGTGGCCTCACCATTTTGAAGGAATTGAAAAAACAATTACCTCAGTACGATTATATTTATTTAGGTGATAATGCGCGCGCACCTTATGGCACCCGATCTTTTGAAACGGTTTATCAATATACTTTAGAAGCGGTGAATTGGTTTTTTAAGCAAGGTTGTTCCTTGGTTATTATTGCTTGCAATACAGCATCCGCAAAAGCACTTCGAAATATTCAGCAATTAGACTTACCCCATATCCATCCTAGCAAAAGAGTATTAGGGGTTATTCGTCCTACGACAGAAGTATTAGGTCATTTTTCTACACAGCAACAAATTGGCATCATGGGTACCTTGGGTACGGTGCAAAGTGATAGCTATCCCATTGAATTGGCTAAATTTTTTCCTGACTTGCAAGTGTTCCAACAAGCCTGTCCAATGTGGGTACCTTTAATTGAAAATGGGGAGTTTGATAAACCCGGTGCAGACTATTTTGTGCAGCAGTACCTCAATGAGCTTTTTAACCAATCTAAGGGTATCGATACCATTTTACTAGCTTGCACACATTATCCGCTATTGGAGGCTAAAATAAAGTCCTTTTTACCCTCAGGGGTGAGTCTGGTGACCCAAGGGGATATAGTGGCGAAAAGTTTGGCTAAATACCTTGAAAATCACCCTGAAATAGCTGAAAAATGCAGTCAGCATGGGCATTTGAGCTTTTACACCACGGATAATGAGAAAGTCTTTGAGAAACAGGGTAGCTTGTTTTTTGGACAAAAAATTGAGGCAAAACATACAGATTTAGCTTAAAAAATGAAAAAATACCCTATTTTTGCCGTCCTTTCACAGGTAGTGGTATGGTGACTGCTATTGAAGTGGAAACAATTTTAAGAAACTAAGCAAGTAAAAGACATCAAATGAAACGTACATTTCAACCACATAAACGTCGTCGTAAATCTGTTCATGGATTTCGTAAGCGTATGGAATCTGCTAACGGTCGTAAAGTATTAGCAAGCCGTAGAAAGAAAGGACGCAAAAAACTAACTGTATCTAGCGAGAAAGGATTAAAGAAAGATTAATCTAAGGAGTACCCCTTTCTAACTATTACAAATAAATTCAATAATTTTAAAGTCCTTCCCGTTATTCGGGAGGGACTTTTTTTATCACTTTAATTTTTCATTCTTGCCGAAGGTTTTTACATATCATAAATTAGATAAATTAAAAAGTAGAAAGCAAACACAACATTTGTTTTCTACGGGCCAGGCAATTACTATATTTCCCATCAGACTTATTTATACCATTGAACCTATTGCAACTGCATTAGAAATGGGTTCTCCTGCTGGCTTATTGCAAGCAGGGGTGGGGGCACCTAGTAGAACTTTTAGAAAAGCGGTGCAACGCAATAGAGTGAAAAGATTATTAAGAGAAGCCTATCGTTTAGAAAAACCAAATTTCCTTAACCAGGCTGCGCTTGACAATAAACGTGTTAATTTATTTTTTCTATACACTGATGCTAGTGTGCTTACGCAAGTGGAAATTCAAGCTAAAGTAAAAGAAGCATTAGCCCTACTGGTTACTAAATTGAATAAATAATTATGCTATAATAATTACACTATAAAAATTTACACTACAAAAGAAGATACATTGCCTACGCTTAAAAAAATAATAGCCTTTCCTTTTATAGTATTGATACGTTTTTATCAATATGTGATCTCACCATGGATGGGGGCTAGCAAGTGTAGGTTCACGCCCTCTTGTTCTCATTATACTAGCGAAGCCATTCAAAAATACGGTCCTATTAAAGGTATTTATTTAGGAGTCAAAAGATTAAGTAAGTGCAGACCAGGCGGTGGTCAGGGTTATGACCCAGTGCCCTAGTTTCAACTTCTATCTATAAAATAAGTTTTACATAAGTTGACACAAAAAAACCTGCAGTTTTTAAGTGCAGGTTTTTAGTATAAAATTGTTTCGAGTATAAAGGCTTCTGCAATTATTTTGCAGCAGTAAAACGATCGGCAATCACTGACCAGTTTACTAAGTTCCAAAAAGCAGCTAAATAATCGGCTCTTCTATTTTGATATTTTAAATAGTAAGCATGCTCCCATACATCGGCGCCTAAAATAGGATGGCCTTTTACTTCAGCTACATCCATTAAAGGATTGTCTTGATTCGGTGTTGAGCTTACTTCTAATTTTCCGTCTTTAACAATTAACCAAGCCCATCCACTTCCAAAACGAGTCATACCCGCGGCAGCAAATTTTTCTTTAAAGGTGTCAAAGCTTCCAAAAGCAGCATTGATAGCATCCCCTAAAGCGCCCGATGGAGCTCCACCAGCATTTGGTGCTAAGCTTGCCCAAAAGAAACTATGGTTCCAATGTCCACCACCATTATTTCTAACAGCAGCACTAATAGTGCCAGCTACTTTTACTAATTCTTCTATAGTTTTTCCTTCATTCGGAGTTCCAGCAACGGCTTTGTTTAAATTGTCTACATAGGCTTGATGGTGTTTGCCATGATGTATTTGCATGGTCAAAGTATCAAAATGTGGCTCTAAGGCTTCGTGTGCATAAGGTAATGCAGGTAGTGTAAATGACATATTTTTTATTTATTGTGTTTATGAATGAAGCTCAAAATTACAATGCTTTGCGTTGATTTAAGCTTCTTGCGGGCTTTTTTTCCTTAAATAGATAAGATTTAGCGCTAAATAAATATCTATTTCTCGTCTGCTAAACGATAGATGGTTTATTCTTGAGAGCTTCGTAAAAAATAGCTTTCCTCCGTAATCCTACAAACGGATTACTACGGAAACTATTTATTTACTGCGCTTATACTATTTAAATAATAAATACTGTTTCGAGACGAGCTTTCGAGCATGCGTAGAGTGAGTCGAGAAACAGGTATTTATTATTTCAAAACGTAAAAAGCAAAAAATAAAAGAGTTGCGGAGTAATAAATATTATTTCGAAACGAGCTTTCGAGCATGCGCAGAGCGAGATGAGAAATAGATATTTATTACCTCTTTGCTTTAAAGAAAGCTTGCATTAGCCCAGCGCAGTCGTCTTGGAGTATGCCGCCAATAATAGTGGTGGAAGGGTGGAAAGGATTTTTTTCAGTGACCCTACGATAACTATTTTTTTCATCGTAGGCGCCAAATACAATATGGCCAATTTTGTTCCAATACAAAGCACCTGCACACATTAAGCAGGGCTCTAGTGTAACATATAAAGTGGCTTCTGGTAAATATTTTTCTTGCAAATTTTCACAAGCGCTGGTAATGGCTAAAATTTCTGCATGGGCGGTAACATCTTTTAATAATTGCACTTGGTTGTAAGCCTTCGCAATTATTTTTCCATGCATGACTATAACAGCACCCACGGGTACTTCATCAACGTCAAAGGCCCTCTGTGCTTGCACGAGGGCCTGACGCATAAAATTTTCATGAATAGCTTGCACTATCTGAATTATAACTTTTGAATACGAATATTCCTATAGCTTACTTTGTTTCCATGATCTTGTAAAGCAATATGTCCAGAGAATATTTTTGCAAAGTCTGGTGACTCTCCTTTAGAAAATTTAGATCTTCTAATAAGTTCTTTCCAGCCATCATCTCCTACATGTGTGCTTACCATACTTACATCATTTAAAATAAGATCTAATTTATCGTTCTTAAATATAATATCTACCTTATTCCATTGGTCGTATGGTTTTACCACCCCTTCTTTACCTACGATCAAATCATATAAATTACCTGCTCGATGGCTAATAATTTTTCCATCTGGATGGCCATCGTTGTCTAAGACTTGCATCTCCGGTCCTGTATGCCATGTTTCTTTGTATTTAGAAGGGTCGTCTTGTACAAAAAAGATAATACCACTATTACCATCTTTTGAAATTTTCCATTCTAATTGTAAATGAAAATCTTTAAAACCTTCATTGGTTACAATATCACCACCATATTTTCCTGCGGCCTTCGCTGCTGGATCAAATACAATCATACCATCTTCTACCTTCCATGCTTCGCCTGCCGTGGTTTTGCCAAAGCTATGCCAGCCATTCATTGTTTTTCCGTCAAATAAAGAAATCCATTTTTGTGCATTGGTTTGTGCAGCAACAAAGGTTACTAATAATACAAGTAATAATTTTTTCATGAACATTGTTTATAGGTATAAAATAAGAAATCGTTAATGAGCTAATTCGAATTATTCAATTCAAGTTAGACTTCTTTAATGAATAATTACTTCTTTAAAAGTAAAATATATTTAATCATCTGTTCTACATCTTCTTGCTTTAATTGAGGATGCGGTGTCATAGGAATGGCGCCCCAGTTGCCACTGCCACCTTTAATTACCTTAGCTGCTAACATTTTAACATTCTCTTCAGTGTTCTCATATTTAGCTGCTACATCTTTATAAGCAGGCCCAATATTTTTTTCACTTGTTTTATGACAAGTTAAACAATCACTTCCTGCTACTAAAGCCAAACCTTTTTGATAATCTGGATTATCAGACAATGCATTACCAGTTGGTGCTGTCGCTGCTGTTGCTGCTACTTTTCCAGCCTCTGTTGATCCACCACCACATGCCATTAGAATAACAGCTGTTGTTAGAATAAATAAAACCTTCTTCATAGTGCTTCTTTTTTTTAATGTTTAAATGCCTAAAATTTTCTTATTGAATGATTCATCTGAACCAGTACTTGCAAAATCGTCAAATGCTTTCTCGGTTACTTTAATAATATTTTTTTGAAT
>CANCRC010000027.1 GCA_947380435.1 Chitinophagaceae bacterium | reverse complement strand
TTATATTATGGCATGGAGGTATATAAGGGCATTAATATTGGAGCTGGATTAAATGGAAGCGTAAGTAGGTATGTCAATAAAGTCAACGGCGTAAGGAATGTGAATGATAATACTAGCCTTGGGTATAGTGCTCAATTAAATTATTGGGGCGATAAATGGTATAGTTTCTATTTAAATTTTAATGCAAGTAATAATACAACCGTTTCAAGTATTCGACCAGGAACATCCACCAATTATTGGAATTATGCTATTAATGGAAGACCTGAGCTTAAATTCAAGAAAATTAAAACTTTCGTTGATTTAGACATCAATGCCAATATTTATCAAAAATCAAAAGTATTTCCTGATCAAAGAAATATTTATATCCTAAGCCCATCTGTTAGAAAAGTATTAGGGAAAACAGATAGCTGGGAAATGAAATTATATGTATTTGACATGCTTAATCAAAACAACTATGTTCAAAGAAATATATCAAGTAATTTTATATCTGAAGTAAGTAACAATGGAGTTAAGCGATATGTAATGTTTAGCCTCATTTATAATTTTAGTAAAAATGGTAAGCCTTCTAATATGGGCTTCTAATAATTAATAGCAATAAAAATGAAATATATCTACCTGTTTTTTTTCTTCTTAATCGCTAATAACTCTAATGCGCAAACTACATTTATTACAAGTGGTAAAATTAGTTTTGAGCGAAAAATAGCACAACATACTTTAACTGAATCTTTGCAATCTGCAGACGATATGGATGGCGGTTGGTCTGAGGAGTTAAAAAAAGTATTCCCTAAAATTATTACAGACAATTATGTAATGGATTTTAATGCATCTCAAACCTATTACAGAATGGCAAAAGAAAATCCAGATAATAAGTACATGGTTTTTGGTTTTAAACCAACAGAAGCAGACTTTACTTTACAGAATTTAAATGATGAATTATTGGTAATGAAAAAGTCGCTATTTGAAAGTGAATATTTTGTAAAAGATAGCCTACCTAAGTATGAATGGAAAATTACAGGGGAGATAAGAGATATTGCAGGATTTGAATGTAAAAAAGCTATTACCAAAATTTGTGATTCTGTAGTAGTGGTTGCTTTTTATACCGATCAAATTACAATAAAAGGAGGTCCTGAAAGTTTTAATGGTCTTCCTGGAATGATATTAGGTTTGGCTATACCCAGATTATCTGAAACTATATATGCAACTAAACTTGAGTTAACAAGTCCAGAGATACCAATACCTGCACCAGGAAGGTCCAAGGTTGTGAAGCGCAATCAAATCACTGCAGATTTAAAAAAGGGGCTAGACAATTGGGGTAAGTTTGGTAAAGTAATAGTTTGGGCTGCTAATTTGTAGATATTAATTTGATATTCTCTGTGTGAGGAAAACACCCCCTGAATTCGAATGGAATCGGTCGTTTTCGGTTTTGTGAAAACATAACACATTATAAATCAACGCTTAAGTTTTATCAAAAAATCTTCATAACCCTGAGGTCCCGGGTTCAAATCCCGGTCTCGCTACAAAGCCTGTCACGATTTATCGAGACAGGCTTTTTTAATGCGAAGCCGCGAAACAAGCTCGCTTGATTGAGCGGATGAGCGTTAAAAAAGGCAACCTATTTGCGAAGCGAATAGGTTGAAAGGCTTTGGGTAAGGCGAACTGTTTGGGATGACAGCGTAGTGAAACGAAGCTGGCAATCCCGGTCTCGCTACATGAAAATCAAGGACTTACGTTAAATCGTGGGTCCTTTGTTGTTTCTGCGTGAGGTTTGCGTTAGGGAAACGAAGGATAAAGAGGGATAATAAATTGATTAGTCATAATATTTAACAATATTAATATTCATATTGAACTAACTTTAGTTTGTGAAAAAAGCACTAACACTTTTTACTTTAGTCGTTTTTATGTTTACAACTTTGATCATGCCTTATTCAAATTATGAGGATGCTAAGGCTGTAATTAATCTATATAAAAACAGCTTACACCTTGACGAGGATATGAATTTTGCTGAATTTATCGGTGAAAAGTTAATTGCTTCGGGGTTAGAATTTGATGAGGAGGAAGACACTCCAATACAAAGTAATACAATACCACATACTCACGATGAAGTTATCCAAATTCAAAATGGTGTACTTTTTCACAAACAGGAGGTCATAATTGAATTTGCTACTTATATCATTCCTATTAAATTAGGTCCTGATTATACAACAAAGTTTAACAAACAGGACTATTGTCCAGTAATTTTTAGGCCTCCAATAGCTTAGATTTGCATTTACCACAATCTCTTTACACTTTTTAAATCATTGTATTCACGCTAATAAATGTGGATGCTCAAATTAATTTTATGAAAAAATATTTCATTATTAGTATATTAATGTTCAGTCAAATCATTTCATTTGCTCAAAAATCTAAAGTAACAATTGAGGCACAAAAAGCCTTTCAAACTAAATTTCCTACTGCAAAAGAAGTAAAATGGGAAATGGAATCCAAAGATGATTATGAAGCCAGTTTTGTAATGGACGGTAAAAAAGGCTCTGCTAATTTTTCAGGAAAAGGCGAATGGATGGAAACTGAAATGGCTATCCCACAAGCTAATACACCAAAATCAGTCATGGATGGTTTCAATAAAGCATTTGCAGGAGCAACCATCAAAGAAGTATATAAAATTGAGTCTAAAGAAGGCAAGAACTATTTCGAAATAGAATATAGTTTAAAGGGTAAAACCAAAGAAGCCAAACTCGATCCAACAGGTATAATAATGTAAATCAATCTCTATCCACCGATTATACAGCTGCCATTGTGCTAATTCATATTGATTTGGCTGGGCTGTATAATTGGTGGTATTTTAAATTCTTTTCAATGAAATTTTTAGGTACAATACTTATCATGATAAGTTGTTATTATAATTTATCAGCACAAAACAAAACAGGATCTGTAAATGGAACCGTGATTGACAAAAAAACCGGACTACCCATAGAATATGCTTCCGTTCAGTTATTAGAAGCAACTAATAATCTTGCTAAAAAAACTGTAATCAGTAATAAAAATGGCAAGTTTAATTTAGATAGTATAGCATTTGGCATCTATTCACTCAAAGTATATTATATGGGACTCATAGCACCCATACAAACTGTTTCGCTGACTGCAAATGCAAGTACAGTTGAGGTGGGTAACATCAGTATGGAACTAAGTTCCAATACACTAAATGAAGTGAGTGTTACTGCAAAAAAGAATATACTCAGTTCTACTGTCGGGAAAAAAGTATATAATACTTCACAAGATATTATGGCTCAATCTGGTTCGGCAAGTGATATACTTCGAAATGTTCCGTCTGTCGAAGTAGATATTGAAGGCAATATTAGTTTGAGAGGTTCTGGAGAATTAATGGTGCTAATTAACGGAAGATCTTCACCATTAATGGGAAAAAATAGAGCCGAGGTATTGCAACAAATTCCTGCAAATACCATTGAGCGAATTGAAGTAATCACTAATCCTTCTGCAAAGTTTCGACCAGATGGAACTGCAGGAATGATTAATATTGTTATGAAAAAGAATACGAAAGCAGGTTTCAATGGAAATGTTACCGGCAATTTCGGTAATAAACAAAGAGAAAATAGTAGCTTAAACCTCAATTATAAAACTAGTAAGTTAAATACTTTTGCTACTTATAGTATTCGCCAGGATGAAAGAAATCGTTTTGGTAATACTAATCGGATATTTACTGATTCACTTTCAAGTTTAACCACAGGATTCTATACCGAAAATTACAGATCCAGAGCTAGGCCATTATCTCATTTACTAAGAGGAGGTTTTGACTATACCATCGATACAATGAATAGCATTGGGCTATCTGGAAGTTATTTAAAAACCAGTTTAGAAAGAAACGATTTATATGAACGTGCTTTTTTTGATAAGAATAAGCAAATTACACAACGGTTAGATAGAACTCGTTATGCTCCCGCAGTCGAAAATGAAAAAGACCTTACAGCCTATTGGCAACATAATTATAATAAAGAAGGAAAAGAATTAAGAGCTGAATTCACCACTTCTTCGCAAAGTGAAGATGAAAAAAATTATTACAATAATCAGTACTACTTTCCAACTAAACTAACTATACCTGATAATAATTTTGTGAATCAAATTGAACACAACCAACAAGCCACGCTTGATTTTGTAAATCCATTAGGGAAAGATGCTAAATTAGAACTCGGTTATGCAGGTTCTTTCATTCAACAGGATATCGATTTTTTAACGGAAAACTATGATCCTCCTTCAGGTAGGTTTATTAAAAATCCATTGACTTCTAATCGGTTTAAGTTGAATCAAAAAATACATGCAGTTTATGGTACCTATTCCAATGCTATTGGTGAATTAGAATATTCATTGGGCTTAAGGGCAGAACAATCATTTATTGAAAGCAATTTGGTGACCAGAGATTCAATTATCAAGAACCAGTATTTCAATATTTTTCCTACTGTTCAATTGGCTTATAAACTATCTAAGGGTCAATTGCAATTGAATTATAGTAAGCGAGTGAACAGGCCAGAAGGCGACGATTTAAATCCATTCCCTGAATACATGGATCCTATAAATTTAAGAGCTGGTAATCCTTATTTGCTGCCAGAGTTTATTCATTCGCTAGAATTTGGGTATCAATGGAAGAATAACATATTTACTATTGTCCCAAGTATTTACTATAGGTACAAATACAATGGATTTACCTCCATCACTCAAAAATTCAACGATACCGCATTTTTAACTACCAGACAAAATTTATCGAACGATCAGAATACTGGTTTTGAATTAGTTATTTCTGCAAAGCCAACCAAAACGATTACTGCTAATATGAGTACCAATGTATTTTATAATACCATCAATTTTGGTACAGCTATTGCACCAAATAAAAAATCGATTTGGAGTAGCAATACTAACTTTAATGCAAGTGCCTCTATTACTAAGAGTACAATGTTTCAATTCACTTGCATTTATAGGTCTAGCAGGCAAACTATACAAGGTTTTTTTGACCCAACTTTTGTTGTAAATATGGGTTTACGTCAAGATCTAATGAAAAACAAACTATCTATTGTCGCTACTTTAAGTGATGTTTTCAGTACCTTGAAACAGAAGTCAGATCTTACTACTAAATTCTTAATACAAAATCAATTGACGAGTAGAGATGCACAGGTATTTTATATTGGCTTTAATTATCGTTTTGGTAAAACCACAAAAAAAGCGGAAGATAAAATGCAATTTGATAATGCACTATAAATCAATCAATCACAATCAGATAAAATTTTATAAAATGAAAAAAAACATCCTTACTATTTGCCTATTAGTAGTAGCCTTTGCAACCCATATTTCAGCACAATCAGGTTACCAAATTGTAAAAACATTTCATATTAACAGTATGGGTGGATGGGATTATCCCGCGGTAGATGCTAATTCTAATAAATTGTATTTGTCTCATGGAAGTCAAGTCAATATTTTAGATAAAATTACTGGCGATTCAATAGGTATAATTAATAATACAATTGGCGTGCATGGGGTAGCATTCGTGCCATCATTGGGAATGGGATATACAAGTAATGGTAAAACCAATAATGTTACTGTGTTTGATTTAAAAACAGGTGCAACGCTTACACAAATTGAGGTGGGTAAAAACCCCGACTGGATCATGTACGATCATTTCTCAAATAAAATAGTGACCAGTAATCATAGTGGAGGCGATCTTTCACTAATAGACATAAATACGAATCAAGTGGTAGCAACAATTGCTGTAGGCGGTACTAAATTAGAAACAGTTGTTAGTGATGAAGCTGGTAAATTATTTGTGAATTTAGAAGATAGAAATCAAATTGCTGAAGTAGATATCGCTAAAGCAGCCGTTACAAATATTTGGGATTTAGCACCTTCTGAATCTCCAACTGGTTTAGCAATTGATATTAAAACAAAACGATTGTTTTCTACCTGTGATAAAACCTTGGTTGTAATGGATGCAACCAACGGAAAAATTGTGGCTACAGTACCAATTGGAGAAGGTTGCGATGGAGCCGCTTTTGATCCAGCTTCAAAGTTAATTTTCACATCTAATGGATCAGGAACAGTATCTGTAGTGAAAGAAGTATCTGCCAATGTGTTTAAATTAGTAGAAACAATTACCACTAAAAAAGGCGCACGCACCATTTCTTTAGATAATAAAACGCATATGCTTTATTTACCTACTGCTGATTACGAACCTTTACCAGCGGATGCACCAAAAGGTACAAGGGCGAAAATGATTCCAGGATCATTTCAGGTGTTAGTATTAGCGCCAAGTAAGAAATAGAAAAGCTATAGTCATAGATTATTACCACTTACGTTTATTCGTAGGTTGTTTAAATTATTAAATTCTTTTTTATTTTAGAATTATAATACCTCTGTGTGAGGAAAACACCCCCTGAATTCGGTCCAAATCGGTTGTTTTCCGTTTTGTAAAAACCTAACGCCTTACAAATCAACGCGTTCATTTTCTCAAAAAATCTTCATAACCCTGAGGTCCCGGGTTCAAATCCCGGTCTCGCTACATGAAAACCAAGGACTTACGTTAAATCGTGGGTCCTTTTTTGTTTCTGCGTGAGGTTTTTAAATTAATTAAGCGAACCCATAGCCCATAAATTTTTGTAAATACTTAAATAGAATTTAGATATTAGTGCAATTTGTTTTTGTTCTGTTTCTATGAACTTTAACTCCCGATTATTGATTAGAAATAAGCTACTTTCTCCTATTTGAAACTTGATATTCTCTGTGTCAAACAATAGTTTATTAGCGTTTAATATACCTTCGTTTGTTTTTACTTGTTGTTTTAATGCATAAAATTCTGCGAAACTACCTCTTACTTTATTTTCAATTTCAAGAGTAATATATTTTATGTTCCAATCTAACTCATCTATTTTATTTTTTGTTTTAGCTAGTTCACCTCTTGCCTGCCTTTGAAATAGTGGCATGGTTAATGTGACTCCATATTTTGTATTATTTGAAGTATTAAAATTGCTAGAAATTCTACTTAAATTATTTTCTAGTGCATTATAGTTTAATTTAAGAGAGGGGAACAGCTCAATGGTCTTTAATCTTTTTTCAATATCTAAAATAGCTGACTTATTATTTGTCATTTTAATTTTGGGATGCGTTCGAATAGCTTTATCTACTAACTCTTCTAATTTGCCTAGTTCAATATTGCTTATTTTATTTAACTCAAAATTACTTAATGGCAGTATATCTTCTTCTAATTCATAAGGCATGCCATTGGCTGTCCAGAAATAATTACTTAATTCTAACCTTGCCTTTTGTAAGTCAAGAGCAGCTTGGTTTTGCATGATTTCAAAAGTTTGTAATTGTGTATGTGCTTCTGTAGTATCAATAGCTGCTCTATCTCCAGCAAAAAATGATTTTTTGACCACTTCATACCTTTCTTTGTTGTTCTGAACGGACCTGATTAATATAGTATTAATATAATATGCATTCACCCAATTCCAATAGGCGCTGGTAGTTTCTAGTAATAAATCGTTTACCACCAATAATTGTTCATTTTTTGTAAGTTCAACAAAGTTTTTTGCTTGTTTGACTATCGAATTTCTTTTGTCAACCATAATGCCTCTAAACGGTTCTAGGCTAACACCTACAAAAGCAGAATTATTTATAGTTAAAGAAGGATCGATCCTTTCACCTATATTATTTTCGGTACCTGCCTTAATATCAATTCCATACCACAAAGGAATTTTTAATTCTGTATTATTGAATCTATAATAAAGTTTATTATCATACGTTTTTTCTTCAGTGTTCATTTGAAAACTAGGGTCAAAGACACTTTTAGTAGCTAATAACTCATTTTTAGACATTTCGTTTTGTAAAAAAGATTGTTTAATAATAGGATGATACTTTCTTACAATATCTAATGTGTTATCAATATGTAGGGTTTTATTTTGTCCAAAACTAACACCTATAAAACAAACGTGCACAAGTAGAAATATAGATAGCTTTAATTGTATTTTATTTAGCATTTTTAATATTAGCTTTATTTTTATAATAATCTGGAGGGAATCCGTTGATTTGACGCCATAGTTCATACCAAATAGGTACTGTTTTTAAAAGGGCAAAACCTCTTACGCCAGTTCCCATCTTCAATTCTTTTGGCCATGGTTTTTCCTGGTTATCAGGAATTACTAAAATTCTAAATTTTCCATTTTCGTTTCTATTGTTTTCTACCATGGATACCTTTCCTGCAAAAGTACCATAACTATTATCTGGCCATCCAGAAAATACTATTGCTGGGAATCCATCAAATATCATTCTGATTTTTTGTCCCGAATTAATTAGTATTAGATCCATTGGCTCAATAAACAATTCTATCGCATGATCTATTTTGGTAGGAACCATTTCTACAATCATTTCACCTTCTTTTACTATTTCGTTGATGCCTGATTTTTTTGCTTTTATTATTTGTCCATCTTGTGGAGCAATCAACCATTTTTGATTTCCCCTGCTAATATAATTGGCTAATACATTTTTATTTTTAGCTACTTCGCCAGTTGTACCTGCAAACTCGCCTCTAGAGGTAGCAATCTCACTTCGTGATTTAAATATTTTGTCATCGGCCTCCTGTCTAATGGCATTTATGTCTATTTTTGCAATATTAATCTCAAGTTTAGTATTTAGAAGTTTTTGTTGTTTCTCCGTAAGAATTGCTAACGCTTTATTATATTGAGCTGTTCTTCTTTCTAATTCTACCAAAGAAATAACGCCTTGGTTATTCATTTGTTTACCTCTGCTTAATTGTTCTGTACTAATTTTGTAATCCACTTCTGCGGATACTACTTCTGAACTATCACTGATTAATTTTCTCTTAAATTGCTCTATCTTATTTTCGTATGAATTGATTTTAAGTTCTCGATTTTTTTCAATAGCATTAATCTGACTTTCAATAGCATTTATTTTTTCACCATAAAAGAGTAATTTCTGTTCTTTAGAAACTAATTGATCTTTTGTTCTTTCTACTAAATTTGAATCTAAATAATCATCTTTAGTGTCTGCCAATTGAACAATAGTGTCCCCCTTTTTAATAATATCACCCTCTTTAATATACCATTTAATAATTTTTCCGGGAATGACTGTATTAATTTGTTGCGGTCTTTGGTCTTGGTATAGTGTTGTAACATGCCCACTACTAGAAATGTTTTGCGTCCATGGTAAAAATAATAAAATCAAAAAGAATAGAAATAATCCTAATAGCCAAAAGCCAATTTTATTATTCTTATCATGCCTATAAATTGATGTAACTGATTTCGGGGTGAAATTAGATTCTAAGTCTATATTTTCTAATGTTTTTTTCATAGCTACTTATGCTTAACTAATTACTAATGGTAAAATTGCATCTGGGTGGCCAATATATTTAATCCTTCCTTTTTCTAACCAAATAATCAAATCGGATTGTTTGGCAAATGGGATATACCCGCTTACAACCACACAAGTCGTATTTTGTAGTTCGATAAGGTATTTAGATATTTTCATACTAGATTCTGCCCCTGCTAATTCAAAAGGCTCATCTAGCAATAGTAATTCTGGATGATTTGTAATAGCTCGTAGTAATAATATTTTCTTAGCAATAATGGTACTTAATCCTTTACCCGTTGGTTGCAATATTGTAAATAGCCCTTCAGGTAATTGACTAATGAATTCTTTAACTTCTAATATTTCTGCATATCTCATTATTTCATTCGGAGTAATGTTTTCATTCCCCATAGTAATATTATCAAAAATGGTGCCTTCGAAAATATCTTGTTCATTATAAAAAATACCAATATTTCTTCTATATTCTTTCTGATTTATATTATTGATTGGTATATTATTTATATTAATGAGACCTTCAAAATCTTTGATAGTGCCGCCAATCAGTTCCAAAAGAACAGATTTTCCAGATCCGCCATCTCCCATTACACATATCTTAGTCCCAGGTTGAATATCAAAATTTAAGTTTTCTAATAATTGGCGAGTGTTTTGAAATTTGAAATGCAAATTTTTAACTTCTATTGAAATCCCGTTACCATTTGAAACAAAAGGCATCTTCCCTTCATTTTCTGTTTTCTTCTCGCTAATCACATTAAGTTTTTCTACTCCTGTCAAAATAGAATATGCGACCTCTAAATTGAGGATTAGTTTTTCTACCGCAGATAAGATTAATAATATTACAATTTCGGCAGCTATAAACTGACCAATATTTAATTGCTGTTGAATTAACAAAACTGCACCAATAATTAGCATTAATGCAGATATTAATAACTTAAATCCGATAAGACTCCAATATTGAAATTTTAAAATTTCAAAATGTTTTGTTTTGGATATTAAGTAATCATTAACAAGTTCATCTGTCTTTTTTAAATGAAAATTGTTCTGACTTGATATTTTAAATGTTTTATAAGACCTAGCTATTTCTTCCAACCAGCTTGCCACTTCATATTTATGCTCACTTTCATTATAAGATGCTATTAAACCTTTATTCGTAGTGTATTTAAATATAAAGAAGAGTAAAAGTATTAATAAAAGTCCTAGTACAATGAATGTGCTATTGTAAAAAGACAATAATACTAGACCAAATAATATTTGAATAATCGCTAATGGGATATCTAATAAAATTTTTGATAATCCTTTTTGTAAATTAATTACCTCAAAAAACCTATTCATTAATTCTGGCAAGTGATTTTTATTCAACTCGCTGCTTTCTATTTTGGGTATTTTATGTGCAAAGTCTAAAGAAAATCTTGTAAAAATAGATTGTTCAATTTTTTCTACAATTTTCATTTGATTGACTTGTACGATGCCAGTTACTAATATGCCTATCAAAACAATAAAAATGAGTAGAATGATGGATACTGGTAATTCTCTATTTCCAGCTGCTGCTTGAGAGAAATTAATGATGGTTTGAATACCCAGGGGTAACGTAAGTTGTATAACCCCGCTAAGTATTGCATAAAAGTATATTGCAGTCACCTCTTTTTTCTCTAATCTGATTATTTCAAAGAATTTATTCAGAGAAGCTCTTATGGATATTTCGTTGTAAATATTAGCCATGGTATATTTTTATGAGCATTTAATTATTAATACTTGAAAACACTAAATTATTTAAGAACTCTATTATTTGATCTTCTTTTTTCGTTTGATCAAAATCGGTTAATGCGGGTAAATTATGCATAAAGAAGTTTTGTAAATGAGCTACCTCAATAATGGTTGAAGCAAGAGAATGAGGGTATTTATATTGAATATTACACCCTAATATAATATCACTCACTGTGTTACATAAATCTTTATATGGTTTAAAATATTGTTGTTTATTATCTTCCTCAACATGTTTAGTTAAATATGATTTACATCCTTCGGATACTATAATTTTATTCAACAATGATTCATCTACTTGACTGGTCATTATATCATCTTGTACCGTATTGGCAAGTAAGGTGATAACTTGTTTTAATTTAGCTTTTGAATCATGCAAATTCTTTGTTTGATAAATGATTTGAAATTCTAACCATCCCCAGTACCAAGAAATAATATATACGAGTAGTTTATGCTTATTTTCAAAATATCTATAAATACTAGCCTCTGTTGTGCCAGTAGCTTCGGCTAGCTTTTTAAATGTAAATTTCTCAAAACCAGATTTTTGGATTAGTTGAATACTATATTTGATGATATTCTTTCCCAACTCAGACTGCTCCGGATCTCTTAAATAGAGGGTGTCATTCATCTTAATTTGCACTTCTAATTTCATGTTCTAATTATCTTATGTTTTCAAAAATTTAAATACTTGTCATTATAAAAAATAGTAATACTATTATCGATTTAATTTTTACTATAATTTTATTGCACAAATTTGAGACGATTTTTTACATAAATAATATTTAAATTTATTATTATGAACATAAATAAATTTTATGTACTATCCTAATAGCCTACATCTTAATACGAACTGCTAGTTTAATGGTTTATTTAACTTAAGGGCTGAAAATATTTATATTCTCCATTATACAAAATAGTGGTACCATCTTCCATTTAATATTTACAATTCTTCATTAAGTTTTTTGTACAATTATAAAATAGAGGGGCATACCAATAGTTATATTAATAGGGAAGGTTACAGCAAGTGCCATTGGTAGGAATAACCCAGGGTTTGCCATTGGAACTGAAATTTTCATAGCTGCTGGCACTGCAATGTAAGAGGCACTTGCGGCTAATACTGCAAATATGAAACGATTAGTAATGTCTAGAGTTACAAAGGAACTTAACATTGCAATCATACTTCCGTTAAAAAGGGGGATTATTATGGCAAAAATTATTGGAAACCAACCAAATGAAAAAAATGCCTTTAACTTTCTACCACTCGCAATACCTATGTCTAAAAGAAAAATGGCAAGAAAACCTTTAAAGAGGTCGTTTGTAAATGGTTTAATACCTTCTGCTTGCTTGGCATTAGCTAAATAACCAATAACCAAACTGCCAAGAATAAGTAAAACACTGCCATTAGTAAATGAATGAGTTATCGCGCTTCTTTTATTTATTTTATGGGATTCGTCTTTGTTATACATCGAGATTAAAATCAATCCAATGATTATTGCTGGCGATTCCATCAAAGCCATAATTGCTACCATGTGCCCATGAAGTGATAGCTGTTGAGATTCGAGGTAAGAAACTGCAGTTACAAATGTAACGGCACTTACTGAGCCATAAGCGGCAGCTATGGCTCCAGCATCATACACGTTTAATTTCCTTTTAAGTATAAAGAAACAATAGAGTGGTATAATTGAAGAAATAGAAACACCAAATAACATTGACCATCCTATTTCCATAGTGAAGACCTCGTGAGATAGTTCTTGGCCACCTTTAAACCCTATTGCAAATAAAAGGTACAATGAAATAAACTTTGATGAATTTTCTGGTATTTCTAAATCACTTTTTAAATAAACGGCAAAAATGCCAAGTACAAAAAAGAGTAATGCCGGATTTGTTAGATTGTCAATTAGTAAATTATAATTCATGTATGATTTTTATTTTTTCTTTATTTGTCATAATAGCGAATATTATTTGGGGGAAGGATAAAAAATTTTACTTAATTATATTATCTAATTTTTGAAAATTGTAATCTTTTACCAAGTGTATTTTGCTTAATAACACCATTGTCATAAACAATATTTCCATTTACAAATGTTTTTACAATTTTACTTTTGAAGTTTTGATTTTCAAATGGAGACCACTGGCACTTATAAACTGTATTTTCGGGAGTGACCTTCCAAGTATCATCCAAGTCCAATAGCACTAAATCGGCATAATATCCTTCCCGAACATAGCCCCTGTCTTTAATCCTGTATATTTCAGCAACATGATGACTCATTTTCTCCACTAATTTTTCAATACTAATTCCCCCTTTATGAACTAATTCAAGCATTGCTGGTAATGCATGTTGAACCAATGGACCACCAGATAAGGACTTGAAATAGGTATTAGTTTTTTCTATAATAGTATGGGGTGCATGGTCTGTTGCTATAATATCAATTCTATTATCCAAAAGAGCCTCTAATAATCCATCCTTATCTGCTTGTGTTTTAATAGCTGGATTCCATTTTATCTTAGCACCTAATTTCTCATAATCTTTATCTGAAAACCAAAGATGATGCACGCAGGCCTCCGCGGTAATTCTTTTTTCTCGAATAGGGCATTGATTATCGAATAAATTGGCTTCTGCAAGCGTGGAAATATGAAAAAAATGCAACCTATTATTATACTTTCTAGCAATTTCCAAAACACGTTTTGTGGCAGTAAGACAAGCTTCTTCGCTTCTAATTTTTGGGTGTAATTCTAATGGAATATATTCTCCATAAATTTTGCGACAATGATTTGTATTATTTTTTATGATAACATCGTCTTCGCTATGTAAAGCAACTAATGTTTCTGTTCGATCAAACAGTTTTTCTAAAAATGCTGGATAATTTGCCAATATCCCTTCATCATTATTAAAATATAATCCATCATCCGTTATGCCACAAACATTTTCATTGTTAATTTTTAATGCTTCCTCTATATTAGATTGATTAATACCCATAAAAAAGGAATAGTTAGCTATCGATGTTTTTGATGCAATAAGATATTTTTCTTCTAGCAACCCCATTGTTAAAGTGTTTGGAATTGTATTTGGCATTTCCATAAAAGACGTTATTCCCCCTGCGACTGCTGCCCTTGATTCAGAATATATATTTCCTTTATGCGTTAAACCTGGTTCACGGAAATGTACTTGGTCATCAATTATCCCAGGCAATAAAAACAAACCTTTTGCATTAATTTCCTTAATATAATCCATACCAGTTATGTTAATTGACGTATCAATTTTTTCAATACGTTCATTTGAAATCAAAACATCTGCATGCTTACTAGTTCCTTCATTTATAATACAAGCATTCCTTATAATTGTTTTCATCTATTCTTTTTTGTTGCTCGTTCTAATTTATCATTAATGGTTTTTCCTAAACCTTCATCCGGCAATCTTTCTGCAATAATGAGATCTAGTTTATTTTGGTCTAAACGGTGCATTGCAGCGTATAAATTTTTAGCAGCTTCTGAATAATTTCCAGATTTTGATAATATTTCTTGATGAATAATTAAAGAGGTATTATTAGTATTATTATCATTTTGGGTTATTTTTTTAAAAAGTAGTAATCCAACTTTTTTTCCTTTACAATTATTCAGTAGAGCAGAAACATCATTTGTCAAATAAGTGTCAGTCTTTGGTGCGTAATGTCGCGAAAGCATTCCTGGCGAGTTGGGTGAAGTTTCATTATTTGTGATAATGCTTAATTTCCCAGTTATTTTCTCAATTTCTTCTATAGGAATGGATCCGTGTCTGTATAATATGGGAGTATTATTTTCAAATCCAATAATGGTCGATTCAACACCTTTTTCGCATTCGCCTCCATCTAAAATAAGATCGATTTCCTGTCCAAAATAATGTAAGACATGTTCTGCACTTGTTGGACTTATAGATCCAAATGGGTTTGCGCTTGGTGCTACTAATGGAAAGTCAAGTTGATTTAATAATATTAATGCAAATGGATGATTGGGTACTCTTACCGCAACTGTATTTTTCCCTGCGGTTATCAAATCTGAAATATGATCTTGTTTTTTCAGTAACAATGTTAAAGGTCCCGGCCAAAATTTATTAGCAAGAATTAGTGCATTTTCAGGAATTTCCGTAGCAACATCATATATACTAGATACTGACTTAAGATGAACAATTAAAGGGTTGTGCAATGGCCTTTTTTTTAATACAAATATTTTTTTGATTGCCTCGTCACTGTATGCATTCCCTGCTAAACCATATACAGTTTCTGTCGGAATTGCAATCAGTTCATTATTCTGCAGTATTTCTTTTGCTTTAACAATATCTTTAATTATCATGGTTCTTATTATGGGTTACAATAATCACAGTACATGGGGTCTTCAGTCTGTTTTCCTTTTGGGTATTTTTCTTCTTTTTTATAATTACATTTTTGACAGGAATAGATATAACTTATTGTGCTTCGTGTTGGAAAATTGCATAATTCACAAGGCAGTCCTTCTTTTGCATCTGTAATGCCAAATCCTGGCATATTACAAACTGGACAAAGAGTGTTTATTTTTTTAATTAGCTTTTTAGCTGCACTTTCAATCACTTTCATCCTAGTAGGGTTATACATAGCACGCATATCAGTTTCTATGTAAGCTGTTCCGAATTTATCAATTAAACTATTGAAAACATTAATTAACTCCTCTACATTAGTTATTCCTTTAACAATGTCTGCAAATTCGTATCTTGATTTTCTAAGAATCAATCCGTGTGAAGGGAAGTTTGCGTTGGCAGCAAATTCTAATAGTTTTTCTTTAGTTTTTATTTCTGACCCATTAAAATTTGTCTCAGTACTTAGTTCTCGAACAATAATTTCTAAGCCATTTATTTTATCAATAAAGATTAAAATTTCATCATCTGCAGGAATAAAAAATATTGTAGGATGTGGACCAAACGAACCTTCGCTGGCAATAGCTAAATCACAATTAGTTAAATCCATTGCCATATAGCATTTATTTCTGGCCGTAGTTAAAGGGTCATCATTTCTTTCAACTTCTCCTGTGAAAGTTCCAAGTTTATCTGTATCTAAGTCTATAGCAACAAAACATTTTACACCTAATCCTTGTTCTAAAAATGGGGCTATCACTTTTTCTTTTCCGTGTTTTGTAGCTATTATTAATTTTCTTCCTTTAAACATTAATCTGCATTTTCAAGAAGTGTAATATTAATATCTGATTTAACTTTAAGCGTTTTGTTTTTCGCTTTTGCTTCAGCTAAAATTCCCTCCAATTTCTTCATTTCATTTCTTAACGCTGGAATTCTTTTTTGCGCGATATCGTCGTCTTTTCCAAATCTTTCTTGAGAACTCCAATTTTTTAAACAATGGAAATTAATTTTTGAAGATAAAATATCCATTAAAATTTCTTTTGCTTCAGCATAAGTGAATTTGCCATCAATAATTGTAAGCGTTTTGTTATTTTTCATCAATATTTATATTTTGGGTTGACATTAATTTAGATAATAAAGCCCCTGCAATTATTCCTAAGGAAGCGAATAGTTGACTATTAAGTACATCTTTTGTTAAAAAAGCCATCATTCCAAAAACAATCATAATTACCAGACAAATAGTTGTTTTTATTTCATTTACTTTCATTCTAATTATATTTAAATTACTACTTCTAATAATTTTTAATTTATTCTCCATAACTGTAATATTTATTCTATTTACATCAATTTCAATTTTTACTGCCCTTGTCCTAGAGAATAGGCTACTTTACCTTCAAACTCATATAAGTTTTCGGTTTTAATGATATCTAATGCATTTTCATTGGCCTTTTTTAAGAGATGAATAATTGTATGTTTGGTTAATTTATTTCCTTCCTTAGATTTAAACCTACATCTCCAATGATCGGTACAAAATGTTTCGTTAAATCCTTCAGGCCATACTTTTATCCCTCTATTGGTAATCATCGATAAAGTTGCATCCTCTGAACTTAGTTGATTCACAATTGTGGCCAGTGTATCCGGGTCTTCACCAGTCCAATGCAAGAATAAGTCAACACCTACTAAATCTTTTTTTAATGGGTTTCTTCTTATATATTTAGGAAGGTTTAGCCTGCTATTATTTTTATAAGATACTTTTTCAAAATGTGTAGGAGTTGCATTTAAGTTTTTAATTATGGCATCAGCAAATTCATTGGTACCTACTGCTTTTTTACTTACCCCTTCTTTATATATATCATATGTATGTGTCCCATCTTCAATGGTTTTTAACCATGCATTATGAACATTTTCTGCAACTTTAGTTTGCCCTAAATGATTGAGCATCATAATTGCTCCATGTAATAATCCTGATGGGTTTGCAACATTTTGTCCAGCTCTTTTTGGCGCAGATCCATGTATGGCTTCAAACATTGCACATTCTTCCCCAATATTCGCGGAACCTGCTAATCCTACCGATCCTGTAATTTGTGCTGCTACATCCGATAAAATATCACCATATAAATTAGGCATTACAATTACATCAAAATCTTCAGGTGTGTCTGCTAGTTTCGCAGCTCCGATGTCTATAATCCAATGTTCATTTATAATGTTCGGATATTCAATCGCAATTTCATCAAATACCTTATGAAACAATCCGTCTGTTTGTTTCATAATATTATCTTTTGTAAAGCAGGTTACCTTCTTTCGTCCATATTGTTTAGCGTACTCAAATGCATATCTAACAATTTTTTCGCAACCTGGTCTGCTAATTAATTTTAGACATTGAATTACCTCATCTGTTTGTTGATGTTCTATACCAGCATATAAATCCTCTTCATTCTCTCTAACAATGACCACATCCATTTTAGGATGCTTTGTTTTCACATAAGGATGTAGGCTAGAGCAGGGTCTGATATTTGCATATAAGCCTAAAATTTTACGAGTAGTTACATTTAAGCTTTTATAGCCTCCTCCTTGAGGTGTTGTAATGGGCGCTTTTAAGAATACTTTGTTGTTTCTGATGGTGTCCCAAGATGATGATGCAATCCCTGAGGTGTTACCAGCTAGATACACTTTTTCACCTACTTCAATTTCGTCAATTTCAATTTCTGCCCCTGCAGCTAAAATCACTTTTAAAGTAGCATCCATTATTTCTGGGCCAATTCCATCTCCTTTTGCAACTGTAATTCTTTGTTTCATTTTAAAATTTTATTTACAGAACAAATTTGTGTGCTTTTTTTATATAAATAATATTTAACTTTATTATATTTGATATAAATATATTTTATGAACTATACTATTAGCCAATTAAAGATTTTTTTAAAAGTGGTAGAATTTGGAAGTATAACAAAGGCAGCAGATGAATTGCACCTGACCCAACCAGCTGTCTCTATACAATTAAAAAACTTTCAAAAAGATTTTAAATTTCCCTTAACCGAGATCATTAATAAAAGACTGTTCGTAACCGATTTTGGTAGAGAAATTGCTACCGCCTGTGAGAATATATTAAATGAGCTTGAAATTATCAATTACAAAAGTTTAGGCTACAACAATAATTATACGGGGAAATTAAAAATTTCAATTGTTTCAACGGGAAAGTATATTATGCCGTATTATTTATCTAGCTTTTTAAATGAACATCCAGATGTAGACTTGTTAATGGATGTAACTAATAAATCAAAAGTTATATCTAGTTTAGAAAAAAATGAAATTGATTTTGCACTTGTTTCAATCATGCCTGATAATTTAAATGTCACTGAACTTGAATTAATTGACAATCATTTATACCTTGTTGGAAATAAAGAAATTACAGAAGCAATTATAAAGAATAAGAAATCTCTAGACAGTAAACCTTTTATATACAGAGAGCAAGGTTCGGGCACAAGACAAATGATGGAAAAATTTATCAATAAAAATAAATTTCATACAAAAAAGAAAATTGAGCTTACTTCTAACGAGGCAGTAAAACAAGCTGTGCTTGCAGGTATTGGAATTTCAATTATGCCAATCATTGGCATTAAGTCAGAAATAGCATCTGGGGAGTTAAAAATTATTGAAACCAAGGGCTTGCCTATTACTACTAAATGGAGATTGGTTTGGTTAAAAGAAAAGAAATTGAGCCCAATTGCCCAACATTATGTTGAGTATCTAAAAAAAGAGAAGGGTAATATCAATAAGGTTTCATTTTCAATTCCAAATATTTAGACTAGAAACTTGTCTGTAGTAAGTAAATAAAACAGAAGTAGCTTATTTTGGACTCGATTTAAAATTATGTAGTTTTGATTACCATTTATGAAAACCAAGGACTTACGTTAAATCGTAGGTCCTTGGTTGTTTCTGCGTGAGGTTTTTTACTTTTACCCATACAATAAATTATTCATGGAAATACAAAATAGTTCAATTGAGGATATAGATTTCATACTTGATTTATACAAGTCTGCTACTGCATATCAAAAAGAAAGATTCATTAGTCATTGGCCGGAGTTTGATAGAGAGATGGTTATAAATGAAATTGTAGAGAATAGACAATGGAAGATGATCATTGATGGAGAGGTGG
>CANCRC010000026.1 GCA_947380435.1 Chitinophagaceae bacterium | reverse complement strand
AATTTACGCTCTGTTACAGGACCTCTGTCTGTATTAAACCTGGGTCTTGGCTTATAAGGTCTGTCTGGTCTTGATTGTCTTTCCTCCATAGAATTCAAAGTTAATCGATTTTTGATTGCATCGCATTCCATTTCAAAATGGCAGCCACTGTTATAGAATCGGTTATTTTTCCCTCCATCACCCACTGCAAAGCTTGGGTAAAGGGCATTTTTTGAACGGCTAGTTTTTCTGTGTCTTCCGGTTCAGCTTCTCCTGCTGTTAAGTCTTGGGCTACATAAACCACCGCATATTCATCAGATACTGAATTGGAAACATGCATGCGTAATATTTCTGTCCAAGATTTTGCAATAAAACCCGTCTCTTCTTTTAATTCTCTTTTAGCAGCCGTTAAATAATCGGTTCCTTCTGGGCAACCCCCTTCTGGAATTTCCCAACTGTACTCATTTAAGGGGAAACGGTATTGACCTACTAAATAGGTATCTCCATTTTCATCTATTACAATAACGCCAATAGCAATATTTTTAAAATGTACTTTACCATAAATACCTGGCGTACCCGCAGGGGTAATTACTTCGTATTCGGTTAAGTTTATCCAAGCATTATCATAAACTAATTTACCGCTAATAGTTTTCCAAGGATTTTTTTCGTTGGTCATAAAATTACATTCATCAATTGTCTAATTAAAATCTTCTTCTATCGATTCTCTCTATAACCTCTATCATTGTCATCTAAATAAAAAGCCCTCCTGAAAAATCGGGAGGGCTCTTATAATTCATCAAAATATTATTTTAAACCGAAAGCTTTTTTCACTTTCGCAACATAATCTAATTTCTCCCAAGTAAATAATTCTACTTTCATAGTTTTTGATTTACCATCGGGTGTAGTGAAGGTTTTAGTTACTGTTTCGTTCTTACGACCCATATGTCCGTAAGCAGCAGTTTCACTATACATAGGTGTTCTTAATTTTAATCTTTGCTCAATAAAGTAAGGACGTAAATCAAAAATAGATTCTACTAATTTACCAATTTGACCATCGTTTAATTTTACTTTAGCCGTACCGTAAGTGTTTACGTTGATAGAAGTAGGTTTAGCCACTCCAATCGCGTAAGAAACTTGAACCAAAACTTCAGAAGCTACACCAGCAGCTACTAAGTTCTTCGCAATGTGACGCGTTGCATAAGCAGCAGAACGGTCTACCTTACTAGGATCTTTACCAGAGAAGGCTCCACCACCGTGTGCACCTTTACCACCGTAAGTATCTACGATAATTTTACGGCCCGTTAAACCAGTGTCACCATGTGGACCACCAATTACAAACTTACCTGTTGGGTTAATATGATACTTAATATCGTTGTTAAACAACTTAGCGTATTTCTTATATTTTGCTTTTACACGAGGAATTAAAATTTCAACAATATCTTTTTTAATTTTCGCTAACATTTTTGCTTCTGCATCAAAATCATCGTGTTGAGTAGATACTACAATCGCATCAATTCTTACGGGTTGATTTTTATCGTTGTACTCAAGGGTTACTTGAGACTTTGCATCGGGACGTAAATATTTAATGGCCTTGTTCTCTCTTCTTAAGGCAGCTAATTCAATTAGAATTTTGTGCGCTAAGTCTAAAGCTAGTGGCATGTAGTCTTCTGTCTCATTGCTTGCATAACCAAACATCATACCTTGGTCACCAGCACCTTGCTCTTCTTTTTTCTTTCTATCTACCCCTTGATTAATATCGGCAGATTGTTCGTGAATTGCAGATAATACACCGCAGCTATCCGCTTCAAACATATATTCACTCTTTGTATACCCAATTTTCTTGATCACATTACGTGCAATAGTTTGTACATCTAAATAAGCTTTAGATTTTACTTCACCTGCTAAAACTACTTGACCCGTAGTTACTAAAGTTTCACAAGCTACTTTTGACTGAGGGTCAAAGGCTAAAAAGTTATCAATTAAGGCGTCAGAAATCTGATCGGCTACTTTGTCTGGATGTCCTTCTGATACACTTTCAGAAGTAAATAAATATGGCATAGATTAGTATTTAAGGAGCAAATATATTAATAAATTCAATTTGAAACGAATAAAGGGGAATATCTATGAATCAACCTATAAATCGGAGTAATAGATATGTAACCTCATTTTAAACTTAGTCCTATTGCCACCCCCCAAAACCACACGGCCTGTAGCGGCTTGGTTACCAATAGCGGTGGTTAGATAGTCCTGCGTAGGGGCTTGTTTATTATAAGGATATGGGGGTACTAAACTAATAGAGTCGTTAACTGGGGCAATGATTCTAAAATCAAATAAAGAGTCGGTTCTAGAGATAACCCCTTGAACATACCTGCTTACATTGAAATTATAAGAAGCTACATTATCATAGCCATTGATAGACTTATATATTAATGTACCTCCAAACTGTTTGAAAGAAGTAGCATTAGCGGTACCTGTAAAATCGTTGGGTACATTGCGAATAGAATTAGAAGTAGTATCATATACACCTAAGAATAAATACCTAGGTGGTAAGAATTGTGCTTCTAAACTACTAGCACCTGCGGCTGCTGGAACTTGCTCAGCAATTAACTCAGCTCTATGTATAATTTTATTAGCAAAGTTTTTCAATCCAGGTATTTTTACTTTTACCATTGTACCTGGACTTGTTTGCACATATACCAATGAATCGTTGGCTACTTTACCAATGTGTTTGGCCGCTTCCGATCCTGTTCTATTTCTTTTAATAAAATTCACATCACCGTTACTATAAATACTAAACTTAAAATTAACGACAGCTGTATCTCTTTGATAAGTTTCAGTTAATGCCAATGAATTGGTATTATAATACAATGCCAATTTAGAATTGGTGTCTAGTAAATTTATCTTAACTAAAACATTTTTATTGGTAGACGCATCGGCTGTTAATGCAAAGCCTGGGAAATAAGCTCTTAATGTGGTATCACTTCTATAAGCATTGTTAGAATCATACTCTTTTAAAAATTGATTCGCAAAACTTTTAGACAATTTAATTCTAATCGTATTAGTTGAGGCTTCGAAACGAGTGTACAATGAATCTCCTACTCTCGCGAAGTCTAATGTAGTTTCTCCTAGGTTTTGATCTGTCTTTAGATTGTATAATTCAGGATAGTTAGAAGCATATAATTTAAAGGCGTCCAAAGGGGTGGCGTCACTAATTCTTTTTAATTGAATTTTTACTGGCTTAGTCGTATCACCATAAAAACCTTTATAAGATAAAATCATAACAGCAGAGTCTACTACTAAACTGTCTTTACTTCCTGTAATGAAAAAAGGAAAGAAACTAGGTTTCATTTGAAAAAACATAGAAGCATTAGTGGTTCCAAAAACAGGATCATTGGTAATAGTTCCTAATACATGATCATCTGAACCATATACCCTCATTGAGTCTGGTCTATCTACTGATTCAGTAATTACATCTATAATAGTATCCTTTGTATTATAGGCATCCATTGATGGTAATAAACCCAGCCCTAACTCAGAACTGGTAATTCTAGTACAAGCCGAAAACATCAGCGTTGAAAAAAGAGATATAATAAATATTCTTACTGTATTATTTGATGCCATGAATTTATTTTGTCTTTATTTAGATGCAAGTTCGTTGTATAAATCTAAATACTCTGTTAAATCGGAGTCCCATCCATTAAAAGGAACTACTTTTTTTCCTTTAACAGCAGAAAATTCTGATACTAATTTTTTATCAATTACATCAGAACCAAAAGTAATGGCATCTGCATAGGTTGCCCCACCTTTAAATAAAGCCGCATTGTTTAAATCCTTGAAAGGTTCTAAATCTTTGTCCTTAATATTGGTATTAATAATGGCCTTTGTTAATAAATCCTTATTGAACTTTTCTTCAAATGTATTTTGACCAATAGTGAAAACTACTTTGGCATTAGAAAAAACAGGTTCTTTTTTATAAGCATGCTTAATATAAGCAGGAATTAAACCTGTCATCCATCCACTGCAATGAATAATGTCTGGAGGCCATCCAAATTTCTTCACAGTTTCTAAAGCACCTCTACAGAAAAATATGGTTCTTAAAGCATTGTCATCAAACCATTTTTCATTCTCATCATGAAAAATTTGCTTGCGCTTAAAAAAGTCTTCGTTTTCTAGAAAATAAACTTGTAAACGCGCATTCGGTAAAGAAGCTACTTTAATTTGTAATGGATAGTCATCTCCTTCTAATTGTACATTAATTCCAGAAAGTCTAACCACCTCATGTAAACGGTGTCTTCTTTCGTTGATCACCCCAAAACGAGGCATAATGCAACGAACTTCTAATCCACTTTCGTTGCTTTTTATGGCGAGCTTATTAATTACCTCAGCAAACTCGGTCAGCTCTAAATAGGGCGACATTTCTGTGGCGATATATAAGATTCGTTTTTTTTCAGACATTCCTTTTGGGTTTAACTCAAATCTAAGTTTGAGTGTGCAAAGGTACGTAATTGTAAGGACTTTAAGAAACAACAAAAAAGACTAATAAATACCTTCTTCCACCCTCATTTATAGACAATTGGTTGTAAATTGCAGGGGATTGTTTAACCTGATATAAATGAGTAAATTCTTAAAAATAGCCTTCTTCTTTTTTATAGGCATTTTATTGATTTGGTGGAGTTTACACCAAATCCCCCCTCAAGAATGGGATAAATTTACCATTGCCCTCAAGAAGTCAAAATTCTGGTTCATATTCCCTGTTGGGCTTATACTTGGACTATCTCATTTAGTGCGTGCCTTAAGATGGCGATTAATTATGGAGCCCCTAGGATATAAACCCTCCATTATCAATACATTTTTAGCCGTTTTAATTGGCTACTTGGCCAATTTAGCCATTCCGCGTTTAGGGGAGGTATTAAAATGTACCCTACTTTCAAAATACGAGAAAGTGCCTGCTGAAAAAATTGTAGGTACCATTGTAGCAGAAAGAGCATTTGATGTAATTAGCCTTGGCCTTATTTTCATTCTAGCCCTTACTTTACAATTTAGTGTAGTGGATGCCGGTTGGAATCAATTCAAGGCTTATGGCAAAGCAGCAGGAGATGCAAGTCATAGCAATCAAAACATGTATATCATTATAGGCATAATCCTACTAGTTGCCATTGCTTTGCTTTGGTTTTTTAAATCAAAAATGCAAAATGCAGTAGGCAGTCTTAAGAAAATTATAAAAGGGGTTTGGGAAGGTGTATTGAGTGCCACCAAATTAAAAAAACATAATTTATTTTTCTTCTACTCATTTGCCATTTGGTTTTTGTATTTGCTAGCTACCTATGTTGGATTGTATGCAACTGAAGGAACTGGGAGTTCTTTTCAAACAGCTATAAGTTGTTTGGCCTTTGCAAGTATAGGTATGATTATTACGCCTGGGGGTATTGGTGCTTATGCTTATTTTATGGCAAAAGTATTAGAGTTAAATGGCGTTGAATATACATTGGGCTTGGCCAATGGTACCTTACAATGGTTTTCACAATTTATTATTATTTTAGTTTTAGGAGGCATCGCTTTAATTATACTTCCATTATTCAATAAACAAAAAAATTAAGATGAAAACCGGAGAGGCTATCGAAAAAAAAATCATGACAGTGGATCAAGCCAAGTTAATGATAGCGGCCTTAAAAGTCACTGGCAAAAAAGTATCCTTCACTAATGGATGCTTTGATATTTTACACCAAGGACATTTATTTTCATTGAAACAAGCAGCAGACGAAGCCGATTATTTAATAGTAGGACTAAACAGTGATGCAAGTGTTAGAAAATTAAAGGGCCCATCAAGACCCATTAATAATACAGCCAGCAGGGCCATTGTGCTTGCTAATTTAATAGTAGTAGATGCAGTGGTTGTCTTTGAAGAAGAAACGCCTCTTGAATTAATAAAAGAATTATTACCCGATGTAATGGTAAAAGGTGGCGACTATACCATCGACCAAGTTGTAGGGGGTAAGGAAGTGATTGCGCATGGAGGAAAAGTAATCATTAACCCAATTGTGGAAGGTTTTTCAACCACGGGTCTTATTGAGAAAATGAAAGGCTAACTGAATTTTTAAATTATACAATTATGGAATTTCTACAGCAGCTTCAACTAGAAAAGAAAAACGAAGGAAGTTCAACAGGAACGGTTTGGCATCATAGCAAAGGAGAAATAATTCTTTCCTCCTCCCCTGTTGATAATAAAGAAATAGGAACTGTTATAAGTACAGATAAAGAAACTTATGAAAAAATAATTAAGACTGCCCAAGCTGCTTTTATAGAATGGAGAAATTGGCCAGCACCAAAAAGAGGAGAAATTGTGCGTCAAATGGGCGATGCATTAAGAAAAGATAAACAGGCTCTAGGCCAGTTGGTAAGTTATGAAATGGGAAAAAGTTTACAAGAAGGTTTAGGTGAAGTACAAGAAATGATTGATATCTGTGATTTTGCAGTGGGCCTTTCAAGACAATTATATGGACTTACCATGCATAGTGAAAGACCTTCACATAGAATGTATGAACAATGGCATCCACTAGGTATTGTAGGTATTATATCTGCCTTCAATTTCCCAGTGGCCGTTTGGAGTTGGAACGCTGCACTTGCTTGGGTATGTGGCAATGTTACAGTATGGAAGCCTAGTGAAAAAACACCATTATGTGGTAATGCTATTCAAAATATAATTGCAAAAGTATTTAAAGAAAATAAAGTACCAGAGGGGGTTAATAATTTAATACAAGGAGGACGTGAAGTTGGAGAATGGATTTCGAAAGATACCCGCATTCCTTTAGTCTCTGCAACAGGGTCTACCAAAATGGGTAAATTATTAAATACCGCAGTAGCAGAACGTTTAGGTAAAACTATTTTAGAACTAGGCGGTAATAATGCAATCATTATTTCAGAACATGCCGACTTAGATATGTCATTAATTGGTGCGGTGTTTGGAGCCGTTGGAACAGCAGGCCAAAGATGTACTAGTACGCGCCGTTTAATTATACATGAAAAAGTTTATGATAGTTTTGTGGCGAAATTAAGCAAGGCTTATGGTCAAATTAAAATTGGTGACCCCTTAGATACAAAAAATCATATGGGGCCTTTAATTGACAAAGATGCAGTAAAAATGTATTTGAATTCTATTGAAGCTTGTAAAAAAGAAGGCGGTAAATTTTTAGTAGAAGGTGGAGTACTAGAAGGCAAGGGATATGAAAGTGGATGTTATGTAAAACCTTGTATTGCTGAAGCACTACCCCATTATGCCATTGTTCAACATGAAACATTTGCACCTATTTTATATGTAATGAAGTATTCCAAATTAGAAGAAGCTATTGCCATTCAAAACGGAGTGCCTCAGGGATTGTCTTCAGCTATAATGACATTAAATATGAGAGAGTCTGAATTATTTTTATCACAAAGCGGAAGTGACTGCGGTATTGCCAATGTAAATATTGGAACTAGTGGTGCAGAAATTGGTGGCGCTTTTGGTGGTGAAAAAGAAACAGGAGGTGGTAGAGAAAGTGGATCTGACGCTTGGAAAGCCTATATGCGTAGACAAACCAATACAATTAATTGGAGCAATAATTTGCCATTAGCGCAAGGCATACAATTTGATTTGTAAAAGCCTTCGTTCAACTTTAGTAATTAAAATAAAATTATTGAAGTATAATAATTGCTTAAAAACTTGAACGTACAATTTGAACTTACATTAAACGAATAAAAACAAAATATGCCCAGACCCAGTGTAACAGAATATGCTCCTTATTATCAAACTTATATTAACTATACAAGTGGTAAAGACTATTCCATTTTAGTTCAACAATATAACGAAAGAATTATTGAATCTTGGAATGCGATTCCTTTAGAGAAAATAAATTTTGCTTATGCTGAAGACAAATGGACAATTAAGCAAATGTTTCAACATGTGATTGATACAGAAAGAATTTTTGCCTACAGGGCAGTAGCCATTGCTAGAAAAGAACCTAATCCCATTCCAGGCTTTGATGAAAATGAATATGCCAAAAGTGGAACAGCGGCCCATCGTAATTGGAAAGATATGTTAGCAGAATGGAAAATGCTAAGACAATCTACTAATATGTTGTTTAATTCATTTTCAGAAGAAGACTGGAAACAAAAAGGGATTGCAAGTGGAAACCCTATGTCAGTAAATGCATTGAGCTTTATTATTTTTGGACACGCCTTGCATCATTTGCATGTATTGAAAGAGCGATACTCCATTTAAAATAATTATCACAAAAAAGCCCCCCGAATTTCGGAGGGCTTTTTTATATCTTATTAAAGATTCAAATAATGCTTAGTGGCAATTACTTTGTACCGTAAATATGAATAGCTAATTGAACTTCAGCATCTACCATTCCAATACCATAGTTAATACCGAAAAGAGTTCTGTCGAAAGGCATAAATGCTTCAGCAAAGAAACCTTTATCATCTGCATTTCTAATTACTGCAGTAAAAGTAATAGGTGCTTTAATTCCTTTTAAGTTTAAGTCACCTTTAATAGTGGCTCTATCTGCTTTAGTGTATTCTACAGAACTAATCGTAAAGCTAGCTTCACCAAATTTTGTAATATCGAAGAAATCGGCAGAAGACAAGTGACCTTGTAATTTCTCACCACCTCTGTCGTCTGTAACTTTTAAACCAGCAATATCAATTACAAAACTACCTCCTACTAACTTACCGCCATTCACTTGAACCGCGCCAGATTTGATAGGAAAATAACCAGTATGGTAATCGCTTTTTTTAGAACCTGTAAAGTCTACTTTACTTTTTTGAGCAGTAACTGTGAAAGTAACTGCATCCGCATTTTTCGCCTTAGGCGCAAAAGAAAACAATGAAATCGACGCTGCGATCACTGCAATAGAAAACATGATTTTTTTCATATATGATTTTTTGTTTAAATATTTTTGAAAATAGAGACTGCTAAAATACATACTAATACCCTATTTCAAGAATGTAAAGATATATTTCAATGTTTAAACAACAAAATATATTTTTAGGGGGTATCTATGCCTATAATCTATTATCTTCGCCAAAATTTCTTACTATGAATTTGCATGAATACCAAGCTAAAGAATTACTTAAAAAGTACAATGTCCCTGTTCAAGAAGGGGTGGCCGTTGAAACAGTGGAAGCCGCAGTAGCAGCTTACAATAAAATTGCCACTGAAACGAATAACAAGTTTGCAGTGGTGAAAGCACAAATTCATGCAGGTGGTCGTGGTAAAGGAAAAATTGAAGGCACAGAACAAAGAGGTGTAGCCGTTGGAAAATCGGCTTTAGATATTGAAACATTTGCAAAGAATATATTAGGAGGAACTTTAGTGACTATTCAAACTGGCCCTGCTGGTAAATTAGTTTCTAAAATATTAATAGCACAAGATGTTTATTATGAAGGCCCTCAACCTACTAAAGAGTTTTACTTATCTATTTTATTAGATCGTACAAAAGGAATGAATGTGGTGATGTATAGCACTGAAGGTGGAATGGATATTGAAGAAGTAGCGCATAACACACCAGAAAAAATATTTAAAGAGTGGGTACACCCAGGTGGTGGCTTACAAGGTTTTCAAGCAAGAAAAATTGCGTTCAATTTAGGTCTGAGCGGTGAATCATTAAAAAACTGTGTAAAATTTGTAACGAATTTATACAATGCATATGTAGGTTTAGATTGCAGCATGTTAGAGATTAACCCATTATTCAAAACTTCTGATGACAGAATTATTGCAGTGGATTGTAAAATGAATGTAGATGATAATGCTTTAATGCGTCATCCCGATTTATTAGCAATGCGCGATGTATCGGAAGAAGATGCTACAGAAGTAGAAGCAGGTGAATACAATTTAAACTTTGTGAAATTAGATGGTAATGTAGGTTGTATGGTAAATGGTGCAGGACTTGCCATGGCTACAATGGACATGATTAAATTAAGTGGTGGCGAGCCGGCTAACTTCTTAGACGTAGGTGGTACTGCCAATGCAGCCACAGTAGAAGCAGGTTTTAGAATTATTATGAAAGACCCTAATGTAAAAGCTATTCTTATTAATATATTCGGTGGTATTGTTCGTTGTGACCGTGTAGCCGCTGGTGTCATTGAAGCCTTTAATAAATTAGGCAATATTAATATACCTATCATTGTTCGTTTACAAGGAACCAATGCAGTAGAAGCTAAGAAACTAATAGATGAGAGTGGATTGAAAGTGCAGTCTGCTATTCAATTAAGCGAGGCAGCAGCTTTAGTAAAGAAAGCCGTTGCTTAGGTTTTATAGATTTTTTATAAAATATAAAAATCTATAAAACCTCTCTGATGATTTTTAAAAACCCTCCCCGATAAATCGGGGAGGGTTTTTTGTTTGATAATTCTTCAGCCCTAATTCGAAGAATTTATGGCCACCTTCTCTACTTCTGTAAGGGCACTAAATAAATAAATATTCCCAGTGGCAAGTTCAATGCATTCAATGCGCTTGCGTCTTAATTTTATTTTTCTAAATATTCTGCCTTTAATCTCTTTGAAAAGGGCACCGTCTGCAAGATGCGCCAAGGTTATTACGCCCTCTTTTTGAACTGGATTGTATTTTCGAAGCACTAATAACAAAGCCGTTTCGCCATTAGCTGTAGCTGCTGGATTTAATAAAGTTTTCTGTAAACTTTTTCGAATATCATCTGGAAAAATTTGCAACTGAATAAACTGAGCCAATAATTGTCCATAAATATTTTTCCATTCTTTGCCATGCGCTTCCACCCTATTTCTGTATTGTTCAAAACATAATAAATGCGCTAGCTCATGCAATAAAGTAATAAGGAATTCATACTTATTTAAATTACCATTCACCGTAATCTTATGATTAGCACCCATGGCAGCATGTCTATAATCGCCTAATACCGATTTCCTTTCTCTGGTAACGGTTAAATGAACCTTGTAATGATTAATAAGCTCCACCACAGGCTCGAAGGCTCCTTCTGGCAAGTAAGCATTTAATGCATGTAAAGGATGTTCAACTTTTGCCAAAATAAATATGGATTAAAACAGGAAATTATTTTTTGATTATTTTTTTTGCGTCGCCAATCTAATTTCTAACCAAGTATAGGCTAAATATAATGCCATACTAGTTAATAAAGTAGGATAACCCACTGGCTCTTTAGCTTGTTTTACATAGGTTAAGGCAGCACCCGCGAAAACAATTAATTTAAACAGCGTTCCCATCATCACCGATCTTATAATAGCATTGGGATTGGTTTCATCCACTTTTTTAAGTCTAAGATAATTTAAATACGCCATGGCAAACAACATCATATTCACCGTTAATACAAAATTCACTTTAATAGGAAGTATAATTCCATTGAATAAAATAGTTTGACCCGTTACCAAGACAATCATAAATAATAAAAAGGCCGTAAGATTCTTTTTTATAAACATAAATTATATTTTATTAAATTGTGACAGTAGTAAAATTAGATATAGTTAAAATCGGTTTTTTATAGTTGACTTATTTATTCTTTTGGGTATCTCTCACCACTAGGATAAGTGTAGATAAAATAAAAAGGGAGGGTAAAATCCAAGCTGCTCTATTATGCCAATTAAAATAAGCGTCCGCCTTCTTTCCTAAATACAATGTAATTAATAAACCTGCTATTATTTGAGTGCCTAAGCCTGCATATCTTGCCAAGCTAAAAACTGGCTTATCGGATGGCTTATTAGGTGAAGAGGGCATTACCATTAATCAAAAGATTGTTTACTTTCTGGTAGCACCAAGGGCAAAGTGTCTAATTGCTTTGGATTCCCTTCAGACAATACCTTTTTAATACCTTCTAGATATTGTTCTTTATAATGTATTGATTGTTCCAAAGAATCGGTTCTTATTTTTAAAAGCTGCAAGGCCGTTCTGCTTTCTTTGGTACCATATCCAGGAATATAATATTTAAGAGGCGTAAAAGCAATTAAGGCAATAGTCATTCCAACAAGTAATATAAACGTAATACTAAATCCAATATAGACCGATTTTCTAGACAATCTGAACGCTACTACTTCATCAAAAGTGTCGTCGTTCATGACCACTAATCGGTAAGTATTACTAGTTCTTTTGAAAGTGTTATTGATATCTAATTTAGGCATAATCTAGTGTGCTAGTTAAAGATACAACCTATTCTATTTTTTTAAGAGAATAATAGGAAATAAATGTATTTTTAAGCCGATTTTAACCCTTTTATGCAGCAGAGAAAAGCCCCTTATAAATATTACATTAATTGGTTTTGGGCCATCTGCATCCTATGTCAAATTTGTATACAGGCTACTGCACAAAATATTACTATAAAAACTAAAGATAGCGCACAGAAAAAAACAGATACGACTAAGTCTTTACTAGATATTAACAATAACAAGATTATAAAAAAAGCCAATAGTATTCTAGATAGCAATCAAAAAAAACTCAACAGCTTTATAGTAGACAAAGTAAATAAAGTAAAGGGTGCCGCCAATGAGCAAGCCAATAAAGCAGTGAGTAAAATTGCCCCTCTCGAGATTGAAAAGCCACTACCCTACGAGCGCCTGCTTAAAACAAAATACACTTTAGGCCGAAGAGCTTACCAAAATACAGTTTCTCAGTTTAATTTTTTATTCAATGCAGAAGAGGAATTGAATGAAAATATATTAAAAGCAAGAAATGAATATGTGGATGACTTTACTTCCTTAATTAGTTTTTACGACTACGATGCAAGTACTATTGCTAAACATAGCATTGATTCCATAATTTATAGATGTAATGCCAATATTGTTTTGCATGATTTAAGAAGCAATTGGGTGGACGACGCCTATTTACTTTTGGCCAAGGCCTATTTATTTCATAAGAATTATGATACAGCTGGTAGTATTCTACAATTTATAAATTATTCTTTCGACGATAAAGAAAATGGAATGGACTTGCCTATTGGAAGTAATTTGAGAAACACCAAAGGAAGGTTTAGTATTGCAACAGCAGAGAATAACCGCTTTTTTGAGAACTTAAATGTGCGTAATGAAAGCATGATATGGCAGGCCAGGAATTATTTTGAAAAAGAAGAATTAAATGAAGGCATTAGTTTATTGCAATTATTAGAAACAGATGCCGTCTTCCCTAAAAGATTATTTCCCTTTTTAAACGAACAACTTGCCTATGGCTATTATTTAATGGAGATATATGATAAAGCAGCAGCTGCCCTTGAAAAAGGTATAGAGCATGCTCCTGACTTAGCAGCTAAAACAAGATGGTACTATTTACTTGGCCAACTATGGCAGAAAGCAGATAATGGGGATAAAGCCTATACTTGGTATAAGAAGGCCAACCAATATGCTGTAAACCCTATCATTGGAGTGTATGCAAAAATTAACATGATAAGCATAGATTCAAAAAATGGCAACCATGCCTGGGAAGAATTAGCTTACTCACTTGAAAAAATGATAAAAAGAGATAAGTATAAACCTTATGCAGATATCATTTACTTTGAAATGGCAAAACTAGCCATACAAAATAATGGTTATGCTAAGGCCAATGAATGGCTTATACAATCTATCAAGAAAAATACTAGTAATATAAAGCAAAAAAATAAAGCCTTTGAACTATTAGGAAATATTAACTATTTAAATAACCAATTTGACCTAGCTACAATGGCCTACGATAGTTTACATGTTACGCTTAAAACCAATCCTAATTACGAAACTATACAAGCCAGAAAAAAATGGTTAAGTACAATTAGTACCAACGACAAAATATTAAAAGTAGAAGACAGTTTACAATATATTTATAAACTTGATGCACCTGATCAAGAAAAAGCATTTAAAGGCTGGCAAAAAAGAATAAAAATTGAAAGCGAGAATTTAAAAAATATTTTCACAGACAAAACTGCTAAACTAAATACCAATTCATTTGAAACTAGCAGTATAGATAATTTCAGTACAAATAGTAATGCAAGCAATAGTGATTTTTACTTTGACAATAAACAGGTGGTGAATCAAGGCAAACAAAATTTTACACAAAAATGGGGCGATAGGCCTAATACAGACGGATGGAGAAGAAAAACAAATCTCCTTTCAATGCTTGCTAATAATAGCAGTACAACCAACAATCAAAGCCAACCAGTTACTGCAGCTCAAAGCATAGCAGGCATAAGAGATGCTGCACAAAAAACAGGCATTACAAAAGAAGCCGCAGCTACTACTTATGAAATGATTAGCAGTCCCAGCTCTTTATTAAAATCAAAACAGAACTGGAATAAAGCCGCCTTAGCAAATGCCCAAACCTTCTTATTACAATTAAACGATTTTGAAAAAGCCTATCCTCTTTATGTAAAAATTATAGCTAATCAATTAGACAGCAGCATTACTGAAAGAGCCATGCTGGATTTAGCGAGCCAATATTTACATGATAATTTGAACGAGAGGTCGGATAGCATTATAAAAATAGTGGAAGCTAGATTCCCCAATGGATTTTATGTTACTAAGAAAAAGGAAGGTGGCACAAAGAAGAAAAAAGAAGCCGATGTAGTAAATGATTATAAAGAAGCTTATTTTTTATCACAAATTGGTAATTGGGAAACTATTGCAGCATTAGCTCCCCAATTAAATACCGATCTAAGAAGAACTAAGTGGTATACTCCCTTCAAATTTATCCAAGTAAAAATGTATGCCCAACAAAGAATGGACAGCAATGCGATAGTTTTATTAGACTCCATTATTTTGCAAAACACCAATGAAAAAATAAGAGACAAGGCTAAAAATATTATAGAGGAATTAAAAAACAGAAAAGAAACCGAATCTTATTTAAATAATTTAGTGCTTAGTAAGGAAATCATAGACCCCGTAAATGATAACAATAATATAGCAAGCTCTGTAACTAATACTAGCGCTTTAGATGCAGCAGCCAGTTTACAAAAAAATATAAATACCCCTATAAAGAAAGATAGCCTTTCCGCTAAAACAAATACAGCCGCCCCTATTATTCCAGCCATTGCCTTTACTAACGACAGTACCGAGCCACATTATATAGCCCTAGCCACCCAGAAGGTAAGTGCAGCCTTTGTGAAGGAAATGCAAACAGCCTTTACTTATTTGAATAATGATGAATTTATAAAACAAAAATTAAATGTAACTTACGTACAGTTTAATGAGAATAGCTACATTGTTTGGATTGGGCCTTTTGAAAACAACCTAACTGCCAAAACTTATATCAATAAAGTAAAGCCTAGGTTAAGTATTGAAATTATTTCTTTTGTGCCCTCAAAACAATATGAAATTTACTTATTAAGCAAATCGAATATACTGCTTATAAAAGACGAGGCCGATTTAAAACAATATCAGCAGTATATGTTTAAAAATATTTATAAACCTTAATTAAAAATAGTAGTGAGTCAAGATTCAAATAAACCTAAGAATTGGGTACGCCTTTTTTGGAAATACTATTTTATTTCTGCGGGTGTATTTTTATTATTTATTTTAATGCTCAATTGGGGTTGGATTGGCGATATGCCCGACTTAAATGATATTGAAAACCCAACGGCTTCTTTAGCCAGTCAGGTTTATGCGCAGGATGGCACACCCATGGGAAAGTTTTATTTAGAAGACCGTATTTCTGTTAAGTATAGAGACATTAGCCCCTACTTATTGCAAGCCTTGGTAGCCACTGAGGATAAAAGATTTTATGACCACTATGGCGTTGACGGAGAAGGTTTAATTAGAGCAGTGGCCTTTTTGGGAAGCCAAGGCGGCGCCTCTACTATTACCATGCAAACTGCGAAAAATTTATTTACCGATAACTGGAGTACCAAAAACAAAATACTTCGTGTTGTTCAAAAAATTAAGGAAAGTATTATTGCCATTAAACTAGAACGCAATTTTACCAAGCAAGAAATAATTACGCTTTATTTAAACACAGTACCTTTTAGTGAGAATGTATTTGGAGTAAGTAACGCTTCTAGAACTTTCTTCCAAAAAGAACCAGACCGCTTAACCGTGGAAGAGGCCGCCTTACTTATTGGTATGATTAACGCCCCTACCAAATACAACCCTAATAGAAATCCTAAATTGGCTTTAGAAAGAAGAAACTTGGTATTAAGTAGAATGGCAGGGCAAAAATATATTAGCCCAGACCAAGCAGCCGAACTAAAAAGTTTACCTATTGCCACTAATTTTAAAAAGCTAGACCAGAACAATGGCCTTGGCCCCTATTTTAGAATGACTTTAGGGGAGTACATGAAAAAATGGTGTAAAGAACATAAAAAAAATAATGGAGACGCCTACGACTTATATAGAGATGGTTTAAAAATTTACACAACCATTAACCCTAGAATGCAATTGTATGCAGAGGAAGCGGTGGCAAGACATATGTCTTATTTACAAAAAGAATTTAACCAACAAAGCAATATTAAATCGGGCACTATTTGGAAAGAGTTCAGTGCTCAATTAGAGTTAGCAGTAAAGCAAACCGACAGATGGAAGAATTTGAAGAAAGAGGATATGGAAGATGAACAAATTAGAAAAACTTTCAACGAGCCCTTACCCATGCGTGTTTTTGCATGGAATAAAAACCGCTTCATTGATACCATCATGACCCCTTATGATTCTTTAAAGTATCATAAGCAAATTTTACAAACAGGTTTCTTAGCTGTGGACCCTTTCACTGGCGAAGTAAAAGCCTGGGTGGGTGGTGTAGATTTTAAAACATTCAAATACGACCATGTTAATATTAATACGAAAAGACAAGTAGGTTCTACCATTAAACCTCTATTGTATTCTTTAGCTATTGAAGAGGCAGGCTTTACACCCAATACCATTGTACAAGATCAACAACAAAATTTTGATGGCTATGGTATGGTACCCAATACTCCTAAAACATGTACTGGCCAGTCTATTCCAATGGCACAAGCATTAGCAGAGTCAAGAAACTGTTCTTCTGCCTATATCATGAAACAAATTAATGGCAAAAGCAATGAGGCTGCTAAACAGTTTGTAGAATATTTAAAGAAGTGTAATATCAAATCCGATTTACAGCCCTATCCTTCTATTGCCTTAGGTGCTGTTGAAATTTCATTATACGAAATGGTGCAAGCTTATACTATGTTCCCAGGAGCAGGTTACAATGCACAGCCTTTCTTTATTAATAGAATTGAAGACAAGAATGGCAATGTATTAGAAAGTTATTCTCCACAAAGAAGAAAAGTAATTAATGAGGTAACTGCTTATTCTGTTGTAAGTATGATGCAAGGAGTAATTCAAAAAGGAACAGGAAGAAGTATGTATTCATATGCAGTCCCTACACAATCTATTGCCGGAAAAACTGGTACCACCAATGATAATAGCGACTTATGGTTTATGGGTTATACCCCACAACTATTAGCAGGCGCTTGGGTAGGTTGCGACGACCGCTATATAAGATTCTCCGATAACTATTTTGGACAAGGCGCACATGCTTCCTTACCAATTTGGGCTTATTTTATGAGCAAGGTGGCTGCAGATCCTGCATGTAATTTAGACCCTAACGCCAATTTTGAAAGGCCTTCTAGTATGTTAAATGACTTTAATGTAGACTTTGTTTCAAAAGATAGCACTGGACTTGAAAACATAAATGCTATTGAAAATACGGAAGACATTAAAGCAGAATCGGATTATACCCTACCCGATGCTGAAAAAGCAGTTCCTGTTAAAAATATGCTTCCAGTAAAAAGCATCCCAGCGAAGGATAATAAAAAATCAAAGGCGAATAAAGAAGCTGCCAAACCAAAAGCACTCTTCCCTCCTAAGAAGAATTAACGCGGGTTTTTCAAGGAATAAAAAATAGAGAAATGATGGTAAAGATTTCTTTGAAAAAAGGCATTCCCATATTGTATAGTTACACGAGGTAGTTTTAAACCAAGGCCTGCACTAAAACCATTAAACCAGTTTTGTTGGTTTTGAATATTTAAATCGAAGCGTCGAATAAAATTATAGCCAAAATCGAGATTTACTTGTTCACCTATATTCGCTTCTGCACCCAAAATAATGTGATTAAAAATATCCTGCACAGACGAAGGTGCCTTATACCCTTCCTGGTTATAAAAGCTAGGATCATAGAGCGTATTATTCCAAATAGAAAGTCTTTGAGCTGTTAGAGAAAATTGAATGGGTGCGTTTTCTAATTTTTTAGAAACCCCCATAATAATATTCAAAGGAAGTCTTTCTTTTTCTGTATATGATTTAATCTGCGCTCCTACATTATTGGCAAGTATACTGGCGCGTAGTAATCTGCTGGAAGATGTATAGGCCATAGATAGATCCATGGCTACACCAGTAGATTTATACATTCCATAATTAGATTGAATAAGTTTTAAAGTTGCCCCTAGAATTAAATTCTCTTTAAAAATGGAAGCCATTGAAACCTGGGCTACATATTCATTGGCTAAAAAATTACCCAAATCATTACCTGAAACATCGGTCATTTTAATATTACCATAGCCCATATAATGTATACCCCAACCAAGCACCCAATTTTTTTTAGCAAAATAATCGGCTCCACTAAAATCGTATTGTTGAATATTAGCAAAATAAGACTTCACACTTAAATGAAGGGTTTTATCCATGGAAGGATCTAGTAAAGCTGGGTTATACATAGCTAGTCCTAGATCGGATCCCAGACTACTTATATTAATACCGCCTAAGGAAGTTGCTTTAGCGCTATAAGGCAAGGTTAAAAAATGATACACTTCGTCAGCATTAGACTGCTGTGCGCGCAAAGTATTGGTGCTTACAAAAAATGTAATGAAAACAATAATGAATACACTGTAACTTGATTGTAGGACCACCCTTCTCATAGAACAAAGCTAGGGATTTAAACCAATGCTAAATCAAGTACTTGCTGCATATTTTTTACATAATGAAACTGCAAACCTTTAATAAAACTATGGTCAATTTCATTAATGTCTTTTTCATTTTGCCAGCAAAGTATAATTTCTTTCATACCTGCTCTTTTTGCCGCTAATATTTTTTCTTTGATTCCACCAACGGGTAATACTTGACCACGAAGTGTTATTTCACCTGTCATGGCTAAATAAGGTTTTACTTTTCTACCTGTAAATGCTGAAGTAAGTGCGGTAAGCATGGTAATACCAGCACTAGGACCATCCTTAGGCACAGCCCCTTCAGGTACATGCACATGAATAGCCTTTGTGGTAAACAATGTAGGGTCTACTCCAATTTTCTTGGCATGGCTTTGTAAATAAGTAAGGGCTGTGTCTACACTTTCTTTCATTACATTTCCAAGGTTACCTGTTAATTTTAATCCTCCTTTACCTTCTGCAAGTAAAACTTCTATAAATAAAATATCTCCTCCTACATAAGTCCAGGCCAAACCCACTGCCACCCCTGGCATATTCACTGTCTTATAAATTTCATTGCTATATCTAGCCTGTCCTAAAATTTTATGTAAATCGGTTTTGGTCACCGTAGGTTTCACTTTATGTTTATAAGCTAGTTCCTTGGCTTGATAACGCATAATAGAAGCAAGTTGTCTGTCTAGTTCACGCACTCCACTTTCTCTTGTATAGTCTTCAATCACTTTTTCAAGTACATTGTCATGCACCTTGAAATTAATTTTATCTAAGCCATGGGCTTGTCTTTGCTTAGGCAGTAAATGTCTTTTCGCAATTTCAATTTTTTCTTCTACTGCATAACCACTTAAATCAATAATTTCTAAACGGTCTCTTAAAGCGGGTTGAATACGGCTAATATCATTAGCTGTTGCAATAAATAAGGTTTTACT
>CANCRC010000025.1 GCA_947380435.1 Chitinophagaceae bacterium | reverse complement strand
TTGGCATTAACTTTCTCTACCGCTTTTAAAATTTCAAAATCATATTTCACTTCGTCAGATGACATGATTAAAGCTTGTACATCTTTAGGGAAACATGATCCGCCATACCCTATACCTGGGAATAAAAAACGCTTTCCAATTCTATCATCCGATCCAATTCCTCTTCTTACCATATCCACATCGGCTCCCATGCGCTCACATAATTGAGCCACTTCATTCATGAAAGAAATTTTAGTAGCTAAGAATGAATTAGCCGCGTACTTCGTTAATTCAGAACTACGCTCATCCATAAATATCACGGGGTTACCTTGTCTTACAAAGGGCGCATATAAATCGCTCATTAATTTTTTAGCTCTCTCGGACCTAGTTCCAACCACCACTCTATCTGGTTTCATAAAATCATCCACCGCTACGCCTTCTCTTAAAAACTCAGGGTTACTTACTACATCATACTCGCCTTTATAGTTTTTAGCAATGGCTGCACTTACTTTATCGGCAGTACCCACGGGTACTGTACTTTTATTTACTATGACTTTATAATCTTTTAAAATTTTTCCTAAATTATCGGCTACGCCTAATACATATTTTAAATCGGCACTGCCATCGGCACCCGGAGGTGTAGGTAAGGCTAAGAAAATTATTTCAGCACCTTCAATAGCTGATTCTAATTCAGTAGTGAATGTCAAACGACCTTCTTTAATATTTCTTAAAAATATTTTCTCTAGTCCTGGTTCGTATATAGTAATTTGACCATTACTTAATTTATCTACTTTATTTTTATCAATGTCCACGCAGGTTACTTTGTTTCCTGTTTCAGAAAAACAAGTTCCTGTAACTAACCCTACATACCCTGTTCCTACGACTGTAATTTTCATCTAGTTATTTTTTAATTAAAAAATGATTTTACACCTTCTACAATATACGCTAATTGTTGCTCATCCATCTCGGTGTGCACCGGTAGAGAACATACGCAGGGGGTTAGGCTATCTGTTATAGGTAAATTCCAATTTGTATTTTTTTGCTCGCCAAACATTTTTTGCAAATGACCAGGTACCGGATAATAAATCATACAAGGTATTTCCTTGGCTGCTAAATGTGCAATAAATTTATCACGGTCTACCCCTTTCAATTGTATAGTATACTGATGATACACATGTGTACTATATTTTGCTTGAGAGGGAGCCAGTATTTGTTGAATAGAAGCAAATGCATTGGTATAATAATTAGCCACTGCTAATCTGGCTTTATTGTATTCGTCTAATTTTTTCAACTTTGTATTTAATATAGCTGCTTGAATAGAATCCAATCTTGAATTACATCCCACTACATCATGATAATACCTTGCAGACTGTCCGTGGTTTGCAATCATGGCCATTTTATCTGCCAAAGCTTTATCGTTCGTACATAAAGCACCTCCGTCTCCAAAGGCGCCTAAATTTTTACTAGGATAAAAAGAAGTTGCTCCTATATGACCAATAGTTCCAGTTTTTTTTGTGACTCCGTTGGAAAAAGTATAATCACAACCAATGGCTTGTGCATTGTCTTCAATCACAAATAAATTATTGGCCTTTGCTATTTCCATAATCTCTTCCATGGGTGCTGCATGACCATATAAATGTACAGGCACTATCACTTTAGATTTAGGCGTAATTGCTTTTTTCAAACTTTCTACATCCATACAAAATGTAATAGGATCTACATCTACGAAAACAGGTTTTAATCCCAACAGTGCCACAACCTCTGTGGTAGCGATATAAGTAAAAGAGGGTGTAATAATTTCATCACCCGGCTTTAGGTCCAAGGCCATCATGGCAATTTGTAAAGCGTCGGTTCCATTGGCACAAGGAATCACATGATCCACACCTAAATAGGTGCTTAAATTTTGAGCAAAATCCTTCACGGCCTTCCCATTAATATAGGCTGCGGAATCCAATACTTCTTGGATAGCTTCATCAACCTCTTTTTTGATGGCCAGATACTGGTTTTTAGTATCCACCATTTGAATTTTCCTCATCCTTTAAATTTCTGCGAAATTACAATAAAAAGCCTAATTCAACCTAATTGTGGCCCTAAGAAAGGCTTTCAAAACAAATTGAAGTTTTATGCTATTTTTTATTCATTTTTGCCCTACTGAAATGAAAGCATGATTTTATACCAATTCTTTTTAAGGCTTTACCCTATTCTCGCTTATCTCATTAGCCCTTTTAATGAGAAAGCCAAGCAATGGGTGGATGGACAAGCCAATGTTTGGGATGAAATTAATGCCCTTAAATCAGAAATTAAACAACCCCTCATTTGGGTGCATTGTGCCTCTTATGGAGAATACGAACAGGGGCTACCCATTATCGACAGCATTATATCGAGATATCCATCGCATCAAATTTGGCTTACTTTTTTTTCACCCTCTGGTTATGTTTATAGAAAAAAAGATGCGCAAGCCCACTTTGTGACTTACCTACCTTTTGATGGTGAAAAAAATGCAAGACTTTTTTTAGAAGCCCTGCAACCCTCTTTAATTATTTTTATTAAATATGAATTTTGGTTTAACTATTTATCGATTGCGAAAGAAAAAAATATTCCTACTGTTTTAGCTTCTGCACTTTTTAGACAAGGCCAAATATTTTTTCAATTTTACGGAGGCTTTTATAAAAAAATATTAAATTTATTTACTGCCATTTTAGTGCAGGACCAAGCTTCTGAAGATTTAATCAAACCCATTATAAATATTAGTAAAATATTTATAACCGGAGATACAAGGTTTGATAGAGTTATTAATACTGCTGCCACCGTTACTAAATTTGAATGGATACAAAAATTAAGCAACTATAAAATTATGATTGCAGGTAGTACTTGGGAAACCGATCATACCTTACTTGCAAAAGCTGCGAATGAATTAGAAAAATTAAATTGGATTATTGTACCACATCATGTAGATGCAGCATCCATTGCAGAATGTAAATCGCATTTTCCAAAAGCTATTACACTTACTGCACTATTAGCATCCAAACAACATTTTACTTTACCTACCATTATTATAGTAGACCAGATAGGTATACTAAGAAGTTTATATCAGTATGCATTTATTTCATATGTAGGCGGTGGTTTTGGAAAGGATGGCGTGCACAATGTTTTAGAACCAGCTGCATTTGGCAAACCGGTTATTTGGGGTAAAAACGATAGTAAATACAGAGAAGCCATTGGGCTTAGAAATGAAGGCGGCGGATTTTCAATACAAAACGCCGAAACATTGATTGAGCAAATTAAAATATTAAAATCATCAGAGGAGGCTTATACTAATACATCTAAGAAAGCGGCTAGGTATATTATTGACCATGCTGGGGCTACTGAAAAAACAATTGAATTTTTAAAAGAGCAGCAATTTTTAAAATAAGAATGGCTACTTTTGACTGACACAGAAAAGCAATACAATTAGAGATATGTTTATTGAACAAAATATTACAGGAGAAAGACGCGGATGGATTGAAGTGGTTTGCGGCAGCATGTTTAGCGGCAAAACCGAAGAGTTAATTAGAAGATTAAAAAGAGCAAAGATTGCTAATTTACAAGTAGCTATCTACAAGCCAGCAACCGATACTCGTTTTGATGTAAATAAAGTAGTGAGCCACGATGCTAATTCAATTGAATCCATCCCGGTTAAAAATGCTAGCGAAATTTTAAGCCTGGCTAAAACAGCCGATGTGATTGGTATAGATGAGGCTCAGTTTTTTGATGCAGGTATAATTGAAGTTTGTGAAACACTCATGATGCAAGGTAAAAGAGTCATTGTAGCAGGACTAGATATGGATTATTTAGGAAAGCCCTTTGGACCTATGCCCTCTTTATTAGCCATTGCCGATTTTATTACTAAGCTTCATGCTATTTGTGTAAAGTGCGGGCACTTAGCCAATATTTCTTACAGAACTAGTGATGAAGAAGGAACAGTGGTATTAGGCGAGAAAAATAATTACGAACCTAGATGTCGCATTTGCGCCACAAAATAAAATACGCTTTAGTAAATAAAGTAAAATGAAAATACATTTGAAATCGATTCTTACTTTATTAAAAAAAGATATGTTGCTTGAATTCAGACAACAGTATACTTTTTTTGGTATTTTATTATATATAGCCTCTACTACTTTTGTTATTTACTTAACTATGGGTCAGCCCGATGATAAAGTATGGAATGGTTTATTTTGGATTACCCTTTTATTTATTTGTATTAATACGGTAGCTAGAAGTTTTTTACAAGAAGGTAGAGGCCGCATGCTTTATTTTTACACCATTGCAAGCCCAATACATTTTATTTTTTCTAAATTAATTTACAATAGTTTACTCATGTGCTTTATGAGTGGGCTAAGTTTGCTATTATTTATTTTACTATTAGGCAACCCCTTACAACATAGTCTATTATTCTTTGGCATGAGTTGCTTAGGCGGCATTAGTTTAAGCTTGGTATTTAGTTTCTTAGCAGCCATTGCTTCAAAAGCACAGCAGCCCTCTGCTATTATGGCTATTCTGGGTTTTCCCTTAATTATTCCTCAGCTCATGTTACTTATGAAAATTGCTAATATCGCATTTGCCGATGTAGTGCAAAATGGACTACCCCAATTAGTGGGTTTATTATGCGGCTTTGATATTATGATTGTTGCACTATCCTATATCCTCTTTCCTTTTCTTTGGAAAGAATAAAACGCTTCTATAAAAATATAGTGCAGTTTAGAACTGCAAATGACGAACAGTCTGTCCGTTATTAATTAGTTGCTTCAAAGATTCTATTCCAATCTTTAAATGTCTTTCCACAAACTGAGCCGTTACTTGCGAATCGCTGGCTTCAGTTTTCACCCCTTCTGGTACCATGGGAGAATCACTTACTAATAATAAAGCCCCGGTGGGTATTTTATTATAAAAGCCCACTGTAAAAATAGTAGCTGTTTCCATATCAATGGCGTAAGCTCTAATATCGGTTAAATATTCTTTGAATTTTTCATCGTGTTCCCAAACTCTTCTATTGGTTGTATATACTGTGCCTGTCCAATAATCTACACCGTTATCTCTAATGGTGGTAGAAATTGCTTTTTGTAAAGCGAAGGCAGGAAGTGCTGGAACTTCTGGTGGAAAATAATCGTTGGAAGTACCTTCACCTCTAATTGCTGCGATAGGTAATATTAAGTCTCCAATTTTATTACGTTTTTTCAAGCCTCCACATTTTCCTAAAAATAAAACAGCTTCTGGTTGAATAGCAGTTAGCAAGTCCATAATAGTGGCAGCCCCAGGGCTACCCATTCCAAAGTTGATAATTGTTATGCCATCAGAAGTAGCGCATTGCATAGGACGGTCTTTCCCAATGACTTCCACCTTATGCATTTCGGCGAACATGTTCACATAATGACTAAAATTGGTTAGTAGTATAAAGCGACCTAATTGGTCTATGCTAGCCCCCGTATACCTTGGTAACCAATTCTCTACGATTTCTTCTTTTGTTTTCATACTATCAAATTTTAAGGTTTCAACTACTTATCTTTGGACAAAGTATTATATAAAAATACGAATTTTAATTTAAATGATAGTTCTACCTTATCCAAGCTACCCTTTTAAAATAAAATCCATTAATGGGAAGGATCAAATATTTGACCCCTTTAGAAAAAGTTGGGTGGTACTTACCCCCGAAGAATGGGTAAGACAAAACGTACTTCAATACCTAGTTCAAACGCTTCATTATCCTTCCAGTTTAATAGCGGTGGAAAAAGAAATTAAATTAGGGGAACTATCCAAACGATTTGATATAGTGGTATACAAAGATGAAGCAGCTTGGATGATTATTGAATGTAAAGAAGCAAAGGTTGCATTAAATGAAAAAACAATGGAACAAATTTTGCAATACCAACAAGTTTTAACGGCACAGTATTTAATTATTAGCAATGGGCACGAAACAATGGGTGCTAAAATAGAATCGGGGAAACTGCATGCTTTGCAAAATTTCCCCGTATACCTATAAAATATTTTTATACTAAAACGAATCTTCCAAATACTAAGGGAAGATACCTAATTCAGCATAAGAAGTTCCTACTTTATTAATGGCACAAACATAGGCTGCTGTGCGCATATCTGGAATAGAAGGATTGGCTTTCCAAATATCCATAATTTCTCTAGTAGCATTAATCATAGTTTCTTCTAATCCGCTATGCACTAAATCAATTTCATCCGGACCATGTGCGATAATTTCTTTTTCAGACTCAGTTACTTTTTTACCCGTTAACTCTTCTATTTGATGTAAAATATTAATATTCGCATTCTCCGTAAATCTTTTTTCTAAACGGCCATACCTCACATGGCTTAAGTTTTTCAACCACTCAAAATAAGAAACTGTTACACCCCCTGCATTTAAGTACATATCAGGAATTACTAGTACGCCTTTTGCAGCTAGTATATCATCGGCTTCAGGTGTTAGAGGACCATTCGCCGCTTCTCCAATTATTTTTGCTTTAATGCGTGGCGCATTCGTTCCATCAATTACATTTTCTAAAGCAGCAGGAATTAAAATATCACAAGCTAATTCTAAAGCCTCTGCACTTTTTTCAATATTTTTTGCGCCTGGAAAATTTAAAATACTACCTGTTTTTTTACGGTGTTGAAAAACCTCTTCTTCATTCAAACCTGCTTCATTAAAAATAGCCCCTTCAAATTCTGCAATAGCTACTACAATAGCGCCATGCTCTCTAAAAAATTTCGCAGAATAATATCCCACATTACCCAAACCTTGTACCACTACTTTTTTATTTTCAATACCCACCATTAAACCTTGTTTTTTCATCACATCCTCCATTAAACAAACCTCTCTCACACCAAAGAACACGCCTAAACCAGTGGCTTCTTTTCTTCCTCTAACGCCTCCTAATGAAATAGGCTTTCCTGTTACACAACCTGCCGCATCAATTTCTCCTGGCTTCAAAGATTGATAAGTATCAACGATCCAAGCCATTTCTCTTTCGCCGGTTCCATAATCGGGTGCAGGTACATCAATACCAGGGCCTATAAAATTTTTCTTCACTAATTCTGAAGTATATCTTCTTGTAATTTTTTCTAATTCATACGCACTTAAACTTCTTGGGCTAATTTTAATACCACCCTTCGCTCCTCCAAAAGGCACATTCACAATAGCACATTTATAGGTCATCAAAGCCGCTAAAGCCATTACCTCATCTTGATTCACTGCCATACTAAAACGTATACCTCCTTTGCAAGGAGACTTATGTTGTGAATGTTGCACTCGATAAGCTTCAATTACTTCAATATGGCCGTCATCCATTTTTACGGGAAAGCGCATACTGTAAATACTATTACAAGCTTTAATCTGCTCTAATATACCCTGTTCCCAGCTTGTAAATTTGGATGCTTTATCGAAACTTCTTTCAACACTTTGAAAGAAACTATATTCTTTATTTTCAGACATAAAATGAGTTTAGTTTTTGAATTAATCTTTGGAGTTAATTATTAGAGTTAATCTTTTGCATTATTCTCCAGCGCTGTTATTTTCTTATCAACACTTGCAACATATATAAAAAGTCCCACTAAAATAATAGTCACAATAGTCATGACTAAATAAATCTTGCCTTGTTGAACCATAATGCTATTATTGTCGATTGCTTTTGTTTGTAATAATTGAAACATATTTTTTTATTTATACTTGATTGAAATTATTTTTTTGACTAATGATATTACAATAGTCCTTCTTTTTTTAATTTTAATAATTGCACTCTAATATGCAATGTACTTATCCATACCCCTAATAATGTCCATCCAATAACTGCTGGATAAAAAACAGTGCGCATATTGGCCGACATATCTTTTCCATTCAAACCAGGGTTGCCATCACTACCCTGTCCTCCAGGATGTAATGATTCTGTAAGTCTTGGCAATATCCAAAGTGTAGGGAATAACATGAAGAAGGAAAAAATATTATAGACTGCAGAAAGTCTTGCTCTTTTCTCTGTATCAATTAAACTTCCTCTTAAAACGAAATACGCGAAATAAATAAGTAAGGCAATGGCTGCACCATTTTGTTTTGGATCACCCACCCAAGGACTACCCCATTGATAGTTGGCCCAAAAAGCGCCCGTTACAATTCCTAAAAATCCAAAGAGTAAACCTGTAGATGCATAAGCCATTGAATATGTATCGTGCACAGGATTGGCGCCTCGTAAATATTTTATGGCATAGACAAGAGATACAAATAAAAGTATCATCATACCAAACCACATGGGTACATGGAAAAAGAAATTACGAATAGACTCTTGCAAACGATCGTCGAGTTTGGGCACTTTTACTAAGAAGCCATAAGTACAGGTATACACCAAAAGAATTATAGATAGTATTTTCCACCAGCGCGCTCTCAACATAGTTTAATTTATTTTAAATCAATAAATCCAAAAACTAACAATTGTTTGCAAATTTACGACTTTGCATTCAATTACCCAATTTTTGGTATGAATCTTAGGTTAACAAAATTACTGCTTATGTTGTACATTTGCCTCCATAATTTTCATGCCGTAACATGAAGCGAACTGCCCCGTAAGGCTGTAGTAAACTTAATGTGGCTATCACCAAAAAATAGACACAAATGAAACTTTCTCAATTTAGGTACGATCTACCTTTAAATCTCATTGCACAATATCCTACTAAAAGAAGAGAGGATAGTAGACTGATGGTAGTTAACCGTCAAAATGGTCACATGGAAAATCGTCATTTCTCTGATTTATTAGAGTACTATGATGATAAAGATGTTTTCGTAGTAAACAACACCAAGGTATTCCCAGCTAGAATGTATGGCCGTAAAGAAAAAACAGGCGCAAAGATTGAAGTGTTCTTGTTAAGAGAATTAAATAAGCCTAACCGTTTATGGGATGTGATTGTTGATCCCGCAAGAAAAATTCGTGTAGGCAACAAATTGTATTTCGGAGAAAACGAAGAACTAGTAGCAGAGGTTATTGATAATACCACTAGCCGCGGACGTACCATTCGTTTTTTATGGGAAGGTGATGATGAAGGCTTTAGAAAAATGTTAGAATTCTTAGGAGAAACGCCTTTGCCTAAATATATTAAGCGTAAGCCAGACGAAGAAGATAAAGAAAGATATCAGACTGTGTATGCAAAGCATGAAGGGGCAGTTGCCGCTCCTACTGCTGGTTTACACTTTAGTAAAGAGTTAATTAAAAGATCTGAAATTATTGGTATTCGTTTTGCAGAAGTAACCTTGCATACAGGTTTAAGCACTTTCAGACCTATTGAAGTAGAAGATTTAAGCAAACATAAAATGGATGCTGAATATTTCAAGATAGATGAAGAAGCTTGTAAGATTATTAATACTGCTAAAGAAAATGGCCGTCGTGTTTGTTCTATTGGAACCACCGCTATGCGAGCTATGGAAAGTAGCGTAACGGCTCAACGTTTATTAAAACCAGCTGAAGGTTGGACGAATCATTTCATTCACCCTCCTTATAATTTTAATATTGCAGATAGTTTAGTAACCAACTTCCATTTACCTAAAACAAGTTTGTTAATTATGTCTTGCGCTTTCGCAGGTTATGAATTAGCGATGGAGGCTTATAAAAAAGCGATCAAGGATAAATACCGCTTCTTCTCTTATGGTGATGCTTTGTTATTTATTTAAGTTCATACGTTTATAAATTATTAAGGTCTCGATTTATCGGGACCTTTTTTATAGACTTAATTTTTTAAATGAGTTAATGTAATTAGATTCCTCTCGCTCTCCGCTGTGCATGACGCTAAAAACGACTACGTTCATCTAAAATTGTGAACTCGCTTCGCTCAGACATGCACAATTTTTTAACGATGAACTTAAGTCATTTTCTTAACGCTATGCACAGAAGTTCGCGCATCGAAATCCAATTACATTTTCTTTAAAAAATATAAAAGTAAAATTCTACAAATTAAACAAGCCCTTATTAATTAACTGCAGGGTCTTGATTTTATGCTCGCTTGGAATTAGCAATGAAATATTATGATGGCTACCCCCATAACTTACCATGGTAACGGGTACTTCATTAATGGCTTGAAATAATTTATTAAGCACCGCATCGGTTTTAGCAATTTCATTTCCTACAATAGAAACAATAGTTTGATTTTTCTCTACCTCTACTAAGGCAATATTATTTAGCTCGGCTATAATTTCACTTAAATGTATGTCGCTATCAATGGTTACTGATACAGCTACTTCCGAAGTGGTAATCATATCTATGGGTGTTTTGTATTTCTCAAACACTTCAAATATTTTTCTTAAAAAACCATAAGCCAAAAGCATTCGACTACTCTTTATTTTAATGGCAATAATATTATCCTTAGCGGCCACTGCTTTCACCCCTACACTACCCGCTTCTTTTTTAATAACGGTACCCACAGCTGTTGGCTGCATGGTATTTAATAATTTAACAGGAATATTTTCTTGTTGCGCTGGCCAAATACAAGTAGGATGTAAAATTTTGGCTCCGAAATAAGCTAGCTCGGCTGCTTCATCAAAACTTAGTTGCTCAATGGCTACTGTTTTATCTACCACTCTTGGGTCGTTATTGTGCATACCATCAATATCGGTCCAAATTTCACAAACACTGGCTTTTACAGCAGCAGCAATTAATGAAGCGGTGTAATCACTGCCTCCTCTTTTTAAATTATCTACCTCTGCTCTGCTATTTCTACAAATATAACCTTGGGTGATAAATAATCTTTTACCAGGATGCTGTGCTAATACCCCTTTTATTTTTTCTTGAATGGCTGTTAAATCTGGTTCATCATTTACATCTAATTGCATAAATTCTAAAGCAGGAAGTAAAGCGTGGTCAATTTTTTCTTGCTCTAAATACAAAGAAAATAATTTAGTACTCATTAATTCTCCTTGCGCTAATATGTCTTTATTCAATGCATCGCTCAATGAAATTTTCTGCGTAATCTTTAAAAACTCAAAATGCTCTGTAATCATTTCATTGGCCTTCGCTCTAATAGTTTCTTCTTTTAATAAATCAATTATAAAAGCGCGGTATTGTTTTTCTAAAGCAGCAATTTTTTCAGCAGCTATTTGTTTATTAGGTGATGCTAAGGCTGTACTTATTTCAACTAAAGCATTAGTGGTTCCACTTAATGCACTTAATACAACTAATGTTGGTTCTGTATTGCGTGTAATTAATTGAGATACTTGGTGCATCCTTTCAGGCTTACCCACACTTGTACCACCAAATTTCATTATAACCATGATTCTTTTTTTTGGAATGGCAAATGTAAATTAGCCTGCTGAAAAATGTTCAATAATTCAACAGTAATTTGAAATTGTTTTGCAAACAAATGTTAGTGCAATAAACTAGAAAGGTAAATCGTCTACAGGTGCATCATCATGAGAAGCTGCGCTAGTTGGAGTATAAGTTCCGCCTGCACTTTGATCTGGTGATGTAGTTCCACTAGGCTTTGCACCTAATAATTGAACAGAGACAATTCTTAAAGTTAAAGATGCCCCGTTTCTACCATCGGTAGTAGTGTAAGATCTTACATCGGGTGTACCTTCAACATATACTTGAGTTCCTTTTTTTAAATACGGGGCCACTGCAGTTCTATCTGTCCAATATGAACAATCTACCCAAGTGGTTCTGTCTTTTTGATTCCCTTGCGCATCCTTAAAGCGCTCTGTGTGCGCCACATTAAAATTAATTACTGACTTGCCGTTAACATTGTTAACTACTGCGTCTTTACCTAAATTGCCGATTACTTGTAACTTTATCATTTTCTATTATTTTGTCGTTTTATGGAAGTGAAGATAGTATTTTTTAGATTTTTGAACTGAAATCCCTAGCCCATTTTATGAACATTCTGCGATTTAACAAAGATGAATTACTTTTGTGCTAAGCCAACTTTTAACTGGCCAAACACTATGAGTAAGAAAGGAAAGGTTTTAGTCGCTATGAGCGGCGGTATTGACAGCACAGTAGCAGCTTTAATGCTACATAACGAAGGCTACGAAGTAATAGGCATTACCATGAAGACCTGGGACTATGCCACCAGTAATGCCAATGGAAAAGAAACAGGCTGTTGCAATATAGATTCCTTTAATGATGCCCGTTTAGCAGCCGTAAATAACGGATTCCCCCATTTCATTTTAGATATTAGAGAAGAGTTTGGTGATTTTGTCATTGAAAACTTCGTGGAAGAATACTTAGCTGGTCGCACACCCAACCCTTGTGTGATGTGCAATACCCATATTAAATGGAGGGCCTTATTAAAAAGAGCCGACGCTTTAGGTTGTGATTTTATCGCCACTGGTCATTATGCCAAAGTGCGTCAGCATACCAATGGCCGTTATGTAATTTCAAAAGGACTGGATAGCACCAAGGACCAGAGTTATGTTTTATGGGGTGTAGATCAAGATTTATTAAGCAGAACTATTTTGCCTTTAGGTGGTATGCATAAAAAAGATATCAAACAAATGGCCATTGATTTAGGATATCCAGAACTGGCTAAAAAAAGTGAGAGCTATGAAATTTGTTTTGTACCCGATAATGATTATCGTGGATTTTTAAAAAGACGCGTACCCGGATTAGAAGAAAAAGTAAATGGAGGATGGTTTGTTGATGCAAAAGGAAAAAGATTAGGCAAACATAAGGGCTATCCTTTTTACACCATTGGTCAAAGAAAAGGTTTAGAGATTGCTTTTGGAAAACCTATCTATGTGACTTCAATTGATCCAGTAAATAATGTAGTTGTTCTTGGTGAAGAAAATGAATTAGACCAAAACGATATGCTAGTGGCAAGATTGAATTGGATTAAATATGACTCTATACAAGAGCCGATGGAATTAATGGCAAAAATTAGGTACAAAGATGAAGGAGCCCTTTGCACTTTATCGAATACAGATACCGGCGTGCAAGCAAGATTTTATGAAAATGTAAAAAGTATTGCGCCAGGTCAAAGTGCTGTATTTTATGAAGGAGAGGATGTAGTGGCTGGTGGTATTATTCAAAGCGGTCAGTTATTTCCAATGCTTTCTAAGTCTTAATTAATTCATTAGTAGCACTAGTTAGTAACTTTTTTATACTTCTACTTTAAACTACTATTTTATACTTGAAATGTAAACTTCAATTTTTTAATTCGAAGTTTTCTGCAGCAAGGCGCCAAACAGTGTATCGGCCTTTTTATCATAGCCTATAAAATATTCTTGCTGAATTAATTTGAAATTATTGGTAGCTACTAATTTTTCAACCTGGTCTTCATTTTCCTTTTTATACACAGAACAAGTAGCTACTAATAAATAGCCCCCTGGTTTTAATGCGGGTTCTAAATGATGCAAAATATTTTCTTGCAATTTTGTCATTGCATTTAATTGCGCTTCTGTATACGCTTGTAAATTTTCAGGTGTTCTACCCCAAGTGCCCGATCCTGAACAAGGCAAGTCTGCAAAAATAAAATCGAATTGTTTTTTAATCGCAAAGGGTAAAGTAATATCTACTACTTGTAAAGAAGCGGGTTGAATACCTGCTTCTTTTAAACGCTTCTCACAATTAAATAAAATATTTTCTCTAATATCAGATACATGCAATTGAACATTGGGCATGGTATCTTTTATTAAAATAGATTTTCCTCCACTCGCTGCACAAGGATCCCAAACCACCATGGGCTTTTCCGTAGCAGGAATTAATTTTAATAAAGAAGCGAGTGCTTGCGAATTAATATCTTGAATGACTGCCTCTTTATTCAGTAGCATAATATTTTGAAGCGAACTGGTATTAGGTAATGCAAAAGACATTTCACCCAAAGACTCAAAAAAAAGTCCTGCTTTTTCTAAACTCGCTTTTACCAATTCTTTTTTACCTGGTCTTGCACGAATAAATAATAAAGGTTGTTCTAAATGAGCGTCTATAAATTTTGGAATATCGATAGAAGGAGAAATAAAATTTTGTAAAGGAAAGGCTGCACTTAATTTTCTAAAGTACTCATAACAAATGGCACTAATGCTTTTACGGTCCTTACTTCCATGTTTTTTATTGGCAGCGAAATAGGTTTTTAAATATAAAGCAAAGGGTGTGGGACCCTGGTATTCTCTCACTAATTTATCGGCAACGTTCTGGTGTGAGTTATGGTATTTATCAATTGTCATTTCTAGAGAGGGCGGGTTGTTTTTGGTATTGCAAATATCCGTTTAAATGTGTTAATTAAGCCCTCAAAAGAACAAAGGAATGAAGGCAAAATGCCTAGATCGTAAATTATATATAAAATACTGATAATCAATAACTTATATAGAAATCTGTTTTTTTTCGATTTTAATTTTAATTATTTGTTTAAGTACCTTACCTTTGCCCTCCTGAAAATTAAATAGTACATGGCAAATCATTCGGCTACCAAAAAAGATATTAGACAAGCAACTAAACGTCGCGATAGAAACCGTTATTATGGTAAAACTACCCGTAACGCAATCCGTGAATTAAAGATCGTAGAAGATCAAAAAGTATTCGACGAGAAGTTACCTAATATCATGTCTCAAATTGATAAATTAGCTAAACGTGGCATTATCCACAAAAACAAAGCGGCTAATTTAAAAAGCAAATTAGCGAAGCATACTGCTGTTAAAGCAGCTCCTGCTAAAGCAACAGGTACAAAAGCAACTGCTTAAATAAACTAGACACTAACTTAACTAAGTTATAAAGCTATTATACCCATCCCGCCCCGAGTAATCGGAGCGGGATTTTTTTTTATGTATCTTCGCCACATGACTGAAAAAATCCTCATCCTAGACTTCGGAAGCCAGTATACACAGCTTATAGCGCGTGCTGTAAGAGAAGCGAATGTGTATTGCGAGATCAAGCCCTTTAATTCTAATATTGAGTTTGATAGTACGCTAAAAGGTGTCATTTTAAGCGGCTCTCCTGCCAGTGTCAACGAAGCAGATGCACCCAATGTAGACATAGAAGCTATCCTTGCCAAACTGCCGGTTTTAACTGTTTGTTATGGGGCACAATTAAGCGCCAAGAATTTTGGAGGTAAGGTGGAGAAATCAAATAAAAGAGAATACGGTCGTGCTCAATTACGTATTCAAAAAGAGGATATTATATTCAAAGGAATTACTAGTAACAGTCAGGTATGGATGAGCCACAGCGATTCTATTACCCAACTGCCCGCTAATTTTGAACTATTAGCCGATACAGATAGCATTCCTGTGGCAGCCTTTAGAAAAAAACAGGACAACGGCAACAGCCTTCACGGTTTTCAATTTCACCCAGAAGTATATCATTCCACTGAGGGTAAGAAGATGATTGAAAACTTTTTGGTAGGTATTTGTGGTTGCCAGCAAAATTGGACCCCTTCTTCTTTTGTGCAAGAAACAGTAGATAAACTTAAAGCACAAATTGGAGATAGTCATGTAATTATGGCCTTGAGCGGAGGGGTGGATAGTACAGTAGCCGCTACCCTTATTCACAGAGCCATTGGGAACCGATTACACGGCATCTTTGTAGACAATGGTGTACTGCGCAAAAATGAATTTCAAGACGTTTTAGACATCTATAAGACCCTAGGCTTAAATGTAACAGGCATTGATGCTAAGGATATGTTCTATGATGCCCTTGCAGGCAAGTCTGAGCCCGAAGAGAAGCGTAAAATTATAGGAAAACTATTTATAGATGTATTTCAAGTAGAGGCATCTAAAGTATTGGAAGCCAAGTTTTTAGGCCAAGGAACCATTTATCCAGATGTAATTGAGAGCGTAAGTGTACATGGACCTTCTCAAACTATTAAGTCTCACCATAATGTGGGCGGTTTACCCGACACCATGCACCTTAAATTAGTGGAGCCCCTTAGGTATTTATTCAAAGACGAAGTAAGAAAAGTAGGTCTTGAGTTAGGTATTCCAGCCGACTTAATTAATAGGCACCCTTTCCCAGGGCCAGGACTTGCCATTAGAATATTGGGAGATATCACAAGAGAAAAAGTGGCCCTACTACAAGCAGCCGACCATGTCTATATGAACGCCTTAAAGGAGTTTGATTTATACTCAAAAGTATGGCAGGCTGGTACCATTTTACTACCTGTAAAAAGTGTGGGTGTAATGGGAGACGAAAGAACTTATGAATTTACTATAGCCCTAAGAGCAGTTACCTCGGTGGATGGCATGACCGCCGACTGGGCACACCTACCTTATGAGTTTTTAGCCCATGTAAGTAACGCCATTATTAATGAAGTGAGGGGTATTAATAGAGTTGTTTACGATATAAGCTCTAAACCACCTGCTACCATTGAATGGGAGTAAATTTGCTTAATTTATTTTAGTTTAAATTATTGATTTACAATAATTTACAAACACTAATTCAACTTTTTCTTTAAGCTTGTTATTTGATCTTGCAAATTATTGACTACACCAGCTAATTGGTCCACATTCCACATAGGCTGAGCACCGGCTTTATGTATGATATAGACTGCTTTCCATATCTCCACAATATCGGTAGCATTTACTTGATATGGCTCGTATAATGGATTGTCACTCAACAAAGTAAGCCTATCTCCATTTCCGTCATTGGGTCTGTCGTCGTTGGTGATTATACGCTTATAAACTACCCCATCTGAATTGGATACAACGATGTATGTATTGCTGTTTTTTACCTCTTTAAAGCTGCCTACCTTCTCCCCCACAATAACACTACCACTTGGGGTGGGTAACATACTATCTCCTATAATTTCAAAGGCACGGTAGTCGCCTGGCGCCAACATTGGTAAAGTGAAAGTATTTAACTCGTCTAAGAATTCTGGGTCGGCGTAGCCTGCTAAATAGCCCGCTGCAGCTTTTACTGGAACAAAGGGAACTATAGGTGCTAATGACTTTGATTTATCCGATTTAAGGGCGCGTCTGCGCTCTAAATAACTATTGCCTGAATTGCCTTCTCCGTCCCCATCCATCGACCCCGTTAGGGATAAGTCTTGGAATAAGAACTGCTCCAAATTAATGGAGAATAAAGCGCATATAGACTCCATTACTTCGAGCCTTGGCTCCGCGCGCTCTTCTTCATAGGCGCCTACTAAAGAACGCTTAATTTGAAGCTGATTGGCCATTTCTTCTTGTGTCCATTCGCGCTGCTTTCTGATGTATTTTAAATTCTTTCCTGCGTATGACATAACTAATTATTTTAGTGCAATTTACTAATAATTTTAGTATTACCAAATTATTTCATACTTATTTTTAGAATTTTTTTACAATGAATTTAGGATCCTCATTCCCACACCACCCCTTTTTCTCCACCGGTATCTTATTTTGCTGCAAGTCCCGTTGTTGGTAACTTGCAGTATGGCAAAGACGAAAACAGAGAAACCAGTTATCTTAATTACCAATGACGACAGTATTAGCGCCCCTGGTATTAAGGCCCTTGTAGAGGCCGTAAAGGACCTAGGTAAGGTGATTGTGGTGGCCCCCGATAAACCTCAAAGTGGAATGGGACATGCCATTACCCTTGGGCATCATTTAAGATTACAAAAAGCACATATTGTTGACGGTGTAGAAGCCTATACTTGTAGCGGCACCCCAGTGGACTGCGTAAAATTAGCAGTTGATAAAGTATTACATCATAAGCCTACTATTTGCTTAAGTGGTATTAATCATGGAGCCAACCACTCTATTAATGTAATTTATTCAGGCACAATGTCTGCAGCTTTGGAAGCTTCTATTGAAAGTATTCCAAGCATTGGCTTTAGTCTTTTAGACTTAAGTATTGATGCCGATTTTACGGCAGCCAAACATTATGCGCGTATCATTGTCCAAAAATTACTAGCCGATAAAAACTTAGATAAGCATTTATGTTTGAATGTAAATATTCCTAAAGTGGCTACCAGTTTGATCAAAGGAATTAAGATTTGCAAACAGTCTTATGCTAAATATGATGAGAAGTTTGTTGAAAGAACCGACCCCCATGGAAAAAAATATTATTGGCTAACAGGCGAGTTTGTGAATTTTGATAAATCAAAAGACACCGATGTTTGGGCTTTGAAAAATAATTATGTGAGTGTGGTACCTGTTCAATTTGATTTGACCAATCATGTGATTAAAGAAAAGCTTTCTAAAAAATGGAAATGGTAATTTCAACTGAATATAATTTAAAATGATGCGCAGAGATAATTATATTATAGGAGTTCTAATTGGGTTGCTAATGCCTTTTTTAGGTTTCTTCGGATTCTATGAATACAGGTTTAGTTTATTTACGGTTCAAGAATTCTTAGAACTATTGAATCAACAAAAGTCGGTACTCTCTGCCATGATAAGCATCTCTTTACTTATAAACGGCGTGGTACTTACTTATTTTTTTCAAAAGCAAAAAGATAAAACGGCTAAAGGAATATTTTTTACGACATGTATTTACGCAATCATTGCCATTGCGTGTAAATGGTTTTTATAAATGAAATATTATATCATTGCTGGAGAAGCCAGTGGAGACTTACACGGAGCCAACTTAATTAAATCAATTAAGTCAATGGACCAGCACGCACAAATTAAATGCTGGGGTGGCGAACTCATGCAAGCAGCTGGTGGCGAATTAGTCAAACATTATAGCGACCTAGCCTATATGGGTTTTGTAGAAGTGGTTTCAAACCTATCTACTATTTTAAATAATATACGTTTTTGTAAAAAAGATATTAAAGCCTTTGCGCCCGATGTACTTATTTGTATTGATTACCCTGGCTTTAATTTAAGAATAGCTAAATGGGCCAAGCAAGAAAAAATAAAAGTGGTTTACTTTATTGCACCACAAGTATGGGCTTGGAAAGAAAATAGAGTGCCCGCCATGCGTGCAAGCATTGACAGGTTATTATGCATTCTTCCTTTTGAGAAAAAATATTTTAAAGATAGATGGGATTGGGAAGTAGATTATGTGGGACACCCCTTAATGGAAGTGATTGCAGCTCAAAATAATTTAGCACACCCCTTGCCTAGTTTGCAAGGACAAAATATTATTGCACTTTTACCAGGTAGTAGAAAGCAAGAAATAGAAAAGAAATTGCCCATTATGTTAAGCGTGGCTATTCATTTTCCAGCTTATCAATTCGTAGTGGCTCAAGCACCCGGTTTAAATGACGAATGGTTTAATAGTTTAATTAGCACTCAACTAAATGTACATGTTGTAAAAGCAAGTACTTATGCATTATTACAACATAGTAAGGCTGCCTTAGTTACTAGCGGCACAGCAACTTTAGAAACAGCCTTATTAAATGTACCTCAAGTAGTATGTTATAAGGGAAGCCCTATTACTTATGCACTCGCTAAATATTTTGTAAAAATTAAATTTATTGCACTGGTGAATTTAATAATGCAAAAAGAAGTGGTGAAAGAATTAATTCAAGACGAATTAAATACAGATAATTTAGTATTGGAATTAACAAAGTTATTAGAGCATAGCAAAACGCAAAATCAAATAAGCGCCGATTATGCTAGTTTAAAAGAAATACTCATGACCGGCGAAAAGGCCACCGATGTCGCTGCTGAAATTATCATGGAGACCATTCAAAAAAAATAGGCTAGCTAATTAGCTAGCTGGCCAGCTTTAATTAGCCATTTAAGAAAGCTTTACTTATTTTCTAAAAAAAGGAATAATTAGAAATTTAAATAGCATCACTAACAATGCTACTATAAACATTAATAAGGATAAGCGGTTCATGCCATGCATAGCCTTCATCATACCTGTTCTTTCTTGATTCGGATCACGCTTTACTATAAATAAGTACTCCCCAATTTGTCTTAAAAATTTCAT
>CANCRC010000024.1 GCA_947380435.1 Chitinophagaceae bacterium | reverse complement strand
AAAATATCTCTTTTTAAAGGCTCTTTACTTTGAACCAAGTCTTGTAATAATGTATTAGCAATATTTAAATCGGTTTCATGTAAACCTTCTTGTACTACGGCAACCGCTTCTTTTATTTTTTCTTTAATGGGTGCAATGTATTTTTCCCATGCAGCTAATTTAGCAGCGCGCACCATTTGTTTAGCATCATTCTCTACTTCTTGTAAAATTTCGTCTGTTGCCAACTCATTAGCTATAAGCCACTCTCTCATTTGCTTATTGCAATCCCAGTTTCTTTCCCAGTCTAATCTTTCAATAGGCTTGTACCTTTCATGACTTCCACTGGTAGAGTGGCCTTGTGGTTGTGTAAGTTCTTGCACATGAAATACAACAGGGGTATGCGTATCCCTAGTGTAACGAATACCTTCTTCAAAAGTTTCACATAAGGCTGCATAGTCCCAGCCCTTCACTGTGTAAATTTTTATGCCGTTAGTATTTTTTTCTTTTTGAAAACCTTTTAATACTTCAGAAATAGAACCCTTGGTGGTTTGTAAAGCAGTGGGCACAGAAATACCATATCCATCATCATATACAAAAACAGCTAAGGGCACTTGCAATACACCTGCTGCATTAATGGCTTCCCAAAAATGTCCTTCGGAAGTACTGGCATCACCAATGGTACAAAAGCAAACTTCATTCCCATTATTACTTAAATGTTGAAAGGCTTCTTTGTTTTTTGCATTTCTAAAACAATTAGAAGCAAAGGCTAAACCTAGGCCGCGCATCATTTGACCAGCGGTAGGTGCTATGTCTGCTGAAATATTAAACCTTTCTGTTAAATTATTCCAGTCCCCTTTTTCATTTACAAATGCAGTGGCAAAATGTGCATTCATATTTTTTCCACCGCTATAAGGATCGTTGTTTACATCGGAATATAGTTGTGAAAAATAATCTTCTACATTCGCAACCCCTAAAGCAAACATAAATGTTTGGTCTCTATAATAACCACTTCTAAAATCTCCTTTTTGAAAAAATTTGGATAGCGCAATTTGTGCAACTTCCTTACCATCTCCGAAAATGCCAAATTTGGCCTTACCCGTTAATACTTCCCTTCTTCCTAACAAGCTAACTTCCCTGCTCATTATGGCCAATTTGTAGTCGGCAATAACGGAGTTCCGAAATGCATCAAAGGATAGCATGTCTTGGGCAGATACAGCTTCAAGGGTGGATTCCATTTGACAAAAATAGGGGTCAAAATGCATAAAAAGTACATTCATAACTAAAATCACCTAATTAGTGAAATTTCAATAAATTCGTAAGCCTATTTGGCCCAAAAAGCTGAAAAAGAACCCCTTCAAATTACCCTAAAACCTTATACCATGAAAACAAGATTACTTATTCTAAGTTTACTCATTGCAGCCACTGGCTTTGCTCAATCAAACGTGCGTTTTAATCAAACCAGCTATAATTATGGCAAAATAATTAAGGGCATACACAAGTCGGTTGTATTTAGTTTTACTAACGAAGGAGCTAAACCTGCTGTCATAGAATTTGCCACTGCAGAATGTGGTTGCACCCAACCCGAGTATAATCAAAACCCTGTTTTGAAAGGACAGAAAGGAAGCATTAAAGTAACTTATACCGCGCCTAACGAGGGCTTATTTAAAAAGAGAGTCTCTGTTAAATTTGCTGGTGAAAAAGCAGTAACAGAATTAGTAATTGAAGGCGAAGTGGTATTGAAATAAAAACTACTAAACGCTCCATCATAAAAAAACCCTCTACCGAAAACGGCAGAGGGTTTTTTATATCTAGTAAGTTAACTAAAGACTAGTCAATATCCCAGAAAATACGTGTAGCTAAAGGATCAATTGTTCCTTGTGCATTAACGTTCGCACCATTAGAACCTAATTCAGTTCCAGGATACCATAAACGTAATGGACGAGCTGTACCTACATAGTTCTTAGAGTTAGGTGTCACAGGATAGTTATTCTTGCGATACTCAGACCAAGCTTCTAATCCATTAAAGTAACCTAATGCTACCCATTTTTGGTAAGCAATAGTATTTAATTTATTAGTAGAGGCAGTAAAATCACAATCTTGCATTCCGTTAGTTACTAAAGCAGTCACATTAGCTGTGCTAGCTCCAACAGCGCGGAAGTTTTGTTTTACACCTTCTTCATAATATGATTGAGCTGTACCTGTTAAGTTTACAGAAGCACCATAACGTTGCTTCGCTTCTGCTAAACAGAATTGAACTTCAGCAGCAGTCATAATAACGATAGGTCTGTTGTATTGACCTCTTACTAATAATACTGGACCTACTGCAGAACTTGCTCCAGGTAAATATCCAGCACTTGAACCGAAAGGTATACCAATATAGTTGGCAGCAATTTCAGGCTTAACACTCACACCTGGATTCGCTAAGTCTTCATTACCTGGTGCATAAGCAAAACGCTTTAAACGGAATGTATCGGCATTTTTAATTAATTCTTTCACCATGAAATCGGTGATTCTTGGCCAGTTGTTATTACCTACTCTAGCACCTGTTTCTGTATAACCGTAGGTATTGTAGATTGGGTTAATTTGACCAGAAGAAGCAACATAACCTGGGTTTGAACCTACTTCAGCTCCAGTAATAAAACCAGAACCTTCAGCAACGATTTTGTTAATCTCAGCTGTAATATAAGCATCTCTTCCACTTACTCTTGATTGACGCATTAAAATACGCATTTTCAAAGAGTTAGCGAATTTGATCCAGCTTGAATTGCTTCCTTTGAAAACGATATCAGAACTTGAGTAAGTGCTTGCGAAAGCATTTGCTTTTAAGTCCTTAATAGCATCATCTAATAAAACAATTAAGCCTTCGTATACAGCTTTTTGATCGTCAAATTTAGGTGCTAAATTGTCAACACCTTTTAAAGCTTCAGTAAATGGAATGTTACCATACATGTCTACCAATTTTTGGTAGTTGAAGGCCTTCATTACTTTAGCGGGTCCTTTTAAATATTCTTGACTATACTTAGCAGCATTGTCAATTACATACTGATAATCGTAAAGATTATCATATGTGTTATCCCAATAGTTAAAATCACCATTGGTAAAGGCATAAGAGAATAATGTAGTAGAAATGATATAACCATTGGATTGTGTCCAATGACCAGACCAGAACATACCTACTTCATTAGGTGCAAGCATGTTAGCTGCAGAAGTATTCAATGCATTCGCTAAAACGTATGCAGGTGTTGCGGTTGGAAGTGAGTTGGGGTTGGTATTGACATTGAGATAGTCTTTTTTACAACCTGTTCCCACAAGTACCAAAAACGCGGCGATATATAATTTATTTAGTTTCATATCTATTGTTTTAGTGTGTGGTTATTAAAAAACAAAATTTACATTAACACCAAATTGACGAACTGGAGGCGTTTGCAAGGTATTAGAAATACCTGAACCGTTTCCTGCTGTATAACTGAACTCTGGGTCAGTAAATTGGTTTTTGCTGTCAACAATGGTGAATAAATTTCTACCGTATATAGCTACATTAGCAGCACTGAAAACTTTTGTTTTCTTAACTAGTGCACTAGGTAGTGTATAAGATAAATTAACATCTCTTAATTTAATAAACCAGGCTGGCGTAACGAAGTTCTCAGAAATCAAACGGTAGTTGTTCACCCATAGAGCGTACTCTGGTTCGCGAACATGTATTGTTGTATTTGGAACTTCAGCCTTAGTCGTAGGATCTATATAATAAGAGTTAGGGAAGATTTGGTCTGTTCTGTTAGAAGTCCAAGCACCAGAACCTGTGAAGGTCATTTGACGACCAAGGTCGGCATACATTACGTTGCCACCGCGGTATTCAAAGTTAAATGCAAAACGGAAATCTTTATAAGTAACAGTTGAACCTAATCCCACCATATCGCGAGGTAATGTACCACCTTGAGCAGTAAGAGCAGTATTTTGAACTGGGTAACCAGTTGTAGGACTTACTCTTCTCATACCAGAACCATCAGTTGAATAATAATAACCATTGGTTTTAAGTATTGGGAAACGTTGTCCTAAGATAACGTTTGAAGTTGCATAGGAGTATCCACCATAAGCGAATTCTGTAATACCAGGGAATAAATCAACCACTTTGTTGTCGTTGTATGAATATTTAACATTCACATCCCATTTAACTTTAGTATCACGTAACACTTGCACTTTTAAGTCGGCTTCATAACCCCAGTTGTCTACTTGACCTACGTTAATTAACAAGTTAGAGAAACCTGTTGTATTAGGTACTTTCACTGTTAATACTTGACCAAGAGAATTTTGTTTGTACCAAGAAACGTCTAAGTTCACTCTGTTTTTAAACATACTTAACTCAGCACCTACTTCCATAGCGGTTACAAACTCTGGTTTTAAATTAGCATCAGGTAAAGTATTTCCTACTGATAAACCTACGTTGTTTCCATAAGGGAAATTCGCGCCGTTACTGTAAGAAAGATCTAAACCATATAAAGGAATATTGTCATTACCATTCTTGTTATAAGAAGTACGCAATTTAGCATAGTTCAAAGTATTGCTCTTTAAACCAGGAAAGGCGTCGGTTACAACAAATGATAAGGCAGCTCCATAATACAAATAAGAATATTGATTGGTTGCTCTTGTTTGTTTGAAGAAACGAGAAGTTGCATCATAACGAGCAGTCAAGTTTAAGTTTAACCACTCCATGTTTTTCATGTTCGTGTTTAAATCGGCATAGTAACCAAACTTACGTTCTGTTGTGTTTGATTCACCACCCCCTAAGTTACCTTGTCTATTAGAAACGTTGTAAACATCAGGTACCACAATTGAACTTGAAGAAACAGTAATGGATTTAGTATAACGTTGGTATAAGCTATAACCTAAAGTCAATTTGTTTTGAACATTTGCGATATCTTTTTGAATACGCGCTTGGAATTCATTGTTCACTACATTTTCAGTAGTAGAATAATCTGTAACACCACCTAAGATATCACCAATAGCACGGTAAATACCAGGATAGTCATCATCATGTGTCCAAGGATCAGGAATATAAGCACTGTTTTTAGCCCAGTCAGAATATTGGAATTTCTCTGTAGTGTTTTTACCAGTACGAGAGTTATTCATAATACCTAATCTGTTATATAATTGCAACCAAGGAAGCGCACGATAAGTGATATCGAAGTTTCCAGAGATATTAGCATCTTTATATTTTGCACGGTTAATATCTTTGTTGAAATAAGGGTTATTATAATAGTCATTATAGTAACCATTAGGATTCGCAAAAGGATTTGTTCTCCAGTTTCTCATAGTAGTTAAATCTACCCAAGAAGCGGTGTTGATGATATCATTTTGGAAATCTGAAGTTGTTCTGTCGTAATAAGCTTGAGTCAATGCAGCGTTAAAGCTTGTAGAGACTTTACCATATTCTTTAGTTGACTTCACACGAACACCTGTTCTATCACTTAAATCACCAGGAACAATACCATTGATTTTATTGTTCTCTACTGATAAATAATAACTAGATGTTTCATCACCTCCTTGGAAACTAGCTTGATGATTTTGAGAAATTCCCATATCAAAGCTTTTTAAACGAACGTCTTTAACGTCTGAATAAGGAATGACTAAACTAGATCCGTCTTGTAAGACACGACCAGCAATACGCATACTTCCATCATAATGATCGCCATATTGTTGGTTTTCATAAGGACGCCAGTTTAATTTAGCACGATTTAAAGCACTAGGATCATACCCTGCTTGACCGTAAACTAAAGGATAGTATTGAGAACCAGAACCATATTCATTTTGGAAAGCAGGTAAGAAGCTTACTTGCTCAAAGTTGGTAGTGTTGGTATAAGAAACTTTTAATTTTCCTTTGTTACCTTGTTTAGTGGTAATTACTAAGGCACCGTTTACACCCGCAGAACCATACAATGTTGCCGCTTGACCACCCTTAAGGATAGAAACGTTTTCAACATCATTAGGATTGATAAGTGCTAAAGCAGTCCCGGTAGTTTGCATACCATCAATAACTACTAAGGCTTCATTGTTTCCAGTTAATGAACGATAACCACGTAAAACCACTTTCACTGAAGGGTCAACGCTATTATTCACAGTATATACAGCCAAACCAGAAACCTTACCCGCAAGGGCTTGTGTTAACTGAGGTGAATGACCTACTGTAATTTCATCACTTGAAACTTTAGCATAAGAATATCCGATTTCTTTTGATTTCTTACGGATACCTTGCGCAGTAACAACTACGTTTTCTAGTTCATCAACTTGATGATTCAAAGTAATGCTTAATGAAGTAGCAGTCGCTTTCACTTCAGTTGAAGCGAAACCAGTTGCACTTACTTGCAAAGTTGCGTTTGCAGCAGCATTAATTTTGAAGTTACCTTTTTCATCAGCCACTACAGCTGAGGCTTGGCCCTTTACTTTCACTGTTGCATAAGAAACAACTACGCCTTTTTCATCTTTCACCGTACCGGCTACTGAACGTACTTGGGCATTTGCTGTAATCAAACTGCATAAAACAGCTAAGAAGAGCGAGGATAGAATTTTCTTCATTTGCTTAAATTTTAATTTTCTTAGGTAGAAAGCTACGAAAAATTGCTCAGAATGTTAAGAAATCGTTAAGGAATCTTAAAGAAATGTAAACAAGATCAAATTCAGTGCATTTTTATACTATTAAACAATTAATTACACATTATATTTAATATATATAAGTTAAGTAATTCTATTTGCCATTTTTCAGAAATTCCACGAAATTTTAGGCGTGATAAGCTTAAACATTTTAAGCTTATCAATAGCCATTTAAACGCTCATGCTAGTTTTTTAATTTTATTTATAATCGAACTCCTGTAATAATTTAAAAAAACCTATTTAAAAAAAATCTACATTTAATTACTTTAAATAAATGATATGATTAATCGTCGCCAGTTTTTACAAAATAGTTCTTTAGCTGCAGCAGCTAGTTTAATGACTTCCAATGCATTATTTGCTCAATATGGTCTCATAGATAAAGTAGGTTTAGGTTTATTTTCCATTCCTAAAATATTAGACACCAATATGGAGTCTGCCATAGAACTCATGGCATCATTGGGTTACAAAGAATTTGAAACATTTGGCCCTTATAGTTTTAGTACAGAAAAGGCTATAGCTTCTTGGGCTAAAGTAACACCGCAATTAGGATTTAGCGGTAGTGGTTATTTTGGAAAAACAAGTACTGAATTTAAAAAAATAATTAAAGCCAATGGCATTACCGTGCCTTCTATGCATACCGACTTAGATACTTTATCCACTAAAATGGGTGCATTAGCAGAAGCAGCTAACGACTTAGGTGCAAAATATGTAGTGCTTCCTGCAATACCTCAAGAAGAAAGAAAAACGCTGGACGATTATAAAAGACTAGCAGCCTTATTTAATAAAATTGGAGCTGAAGCAAAAAAATATGGCATAAGATATGCTTATCACAACCATGGCTATGGCTTAAAAGTGGAGAATGGTAAAATGCCCTTAGATATTATTTTAGACCAGACTAATCCTGAATATGTATTTTTTGAAATGGATTTATTTTGGACCTATGCAGGTGGAGCCGATGCTATTAGCTTGTTAAAAAAGCATAGTGGCCGTTATAAAATGATGCATATTAAAGACATGAAAGAATCTAAACATTTTGCAGGTAGTGGAGACAACGCCTCAGATTGGATTCCTTTATTCCCCTTTATAGCGAATGCAGGTGAGGGTATTTTTGACTTACCTAACATTATTAAAACGGCTAAAGAAAATGGCATGGAACATTTTTTTGTAGAACAAGACAAAGTAGATCATCCAGAAATAGCGCTTAAGAAAAGTTGTGCCTACTTGCGTAGCTTATAAATTTTATTAGATTGTCTTTTTCAAAATATACATACCTCTGTACTCTTCTTTCATTAAATGAAATATAGTATCAGATAATCTGAAAGAGCCCGCTAACGCATAACCCATTTTAGTGTAAAATTTCATAGCCTGGGTCGCAGTGTCCATGGCCTTTAAAAAAATATATTTTTTTTGATAAGACTTAGCAATATCAAAAACAAAATTCATTAGATAAGCTCCTACCCCTTTATTGACTGCAGTAGTGTGGATATAAATTCTTTCTAATTCAATACCCTCTTTTATATCCCCTCCTTCTATGGCTGCATCAATATTAATTTTCAAATAACCCACTGGCTCATTATTGATATAGGCTATATAATGTAAGCAGTTTTTATTTTCTATTTCACTTGTAATTTTCGAAACAGGATAAGCAAATTCATTCATGTACCAATCCATGCCACCTGGTTTCCATAAATGCGCATAATGATGTACATAAATACTTTTAGCCAAACTACTTAAAGCCTCTGCAGAACTACTGTCTATTTTTTTTATTTCTATTAATTCCAATTTTTTGGGAGCGTTAAATTTTAATTGAAAAATTAAATAGTAATTTTTCTTTTTCTTGCCACTACTTCCCAATGATTTACTACTTTATTATCATTGACAATAATAGCTGTATCATATAAAGCCACTGTAGGACAAATATGCACAGGCACTCCATACAAAACATCTCCTACTTTATATTTTGAACTGTCTTGTACTTTCACCACCAAATGCTCTTCGCTTTGTCCTATAGGTTCTGCATTTGGTGCATTCAGAAAATGTACTCTTGGTAGGGGATTTTCTGCAGCTACTGCCTTATGCCCTAAATCAACACAAACAGTATGTTCATCAATGATGGAAATAATTCTTGTTACCACCAAGCAAGCAAATTCAAAAGGTAAATCGGGAAATAAATTTTTATAGCCCCAATCCCAAAAAACAAAAGTTCCAGGGCTTACTTGAATATCTTTTCTTTTAATGTGGCCAGAAAATGAACAAGAGCCTGCCATAATTACTGCCAATGTTGCAGAAGAAATAGCTTCTAATTTTTTTCTCAGTGTATCGGCATTTTCAAATACTTCATCGGCTTGTGCATTTCTAATACTAATATCGGTTTCTCTTATATGACCATCATAACAATGTAGACCAATAATTTTAATAGCAGGAATCGTTGCAGATGCAGTATACAATGTGGTAGCCTTGTCTGTCATAATACCTGAACGGTTCATGCCAATATTGACATCTATATAAGCGTCAATAGTTAAGCCTTCTTGAACCATTATGTTTGAAACAGCCGTGGCGGTTTCTATATTATCTACTAAGCAAGAAAATTTAGTTGCAGGAAAACTTTTAATAAGTGAAACCAATCTATTTAATTTAGGACCCATTAACTGATGTGCAATTAAAACATTAGGCGTTTTTAAAATGCCCAACATTTCTGCTTCAGCAATAGTGGCGCACTTATAATTGCGAATACCTTTATCCATCATCATTTGACAGACTTCAGCAATCTTATTCGTTTTAACATGGGGCCTTAATTGGTCAACATTTCCACCCACCATCTCAATAAGTTTATTGATATTCTCTTGAGCTCTTGATGCATATACAATTAAAGAGGGAGAATCTATTTTATCTATTGAATCTATTTCATACCACTGCATAAAAAAATATTTTTATTAATTAAGTTCAAACATAGCTTCTATTTCTACTGGAATATTCCCAGGAAGAGAGCCCATTCCTACTGCACTTCTTACACCCACTCCATTATCTGGCCCCCAAATAGAAGCAAACAATTCACTGCAGCCATTGATAATATATGGATGCTTTTCAAAATCGTTGGTGCAACTTACCATACCCAATACTTTTATAACTCGCTTCACTTTATCCAGCGAACCAAGATTGGCTTTAATAGTAGCTAGTATGGCAAGCCCTACTTGTCTTGCAGCTAACTTACCTTCTTCCATACTAATATTATCACCCACTCTTCCAATAATAAGTGACCCATTTTCTTGCACTGGACCATGTCCAGAAACTAAGCAATGCTTTCCGTCAACTAATAATGGTTTGTAAACACCTAGCGGCTTGGGCGCTGGTGGCAAAGTCAATCCTAGTTTTGCAAAATTTTCTTCAGGAGTACTCATAATTGTATTTTTTTAATTATATAAAATAGTTTACAATAAAAACACCTACTAAGCCTGCAACAGAAACAATGGTTTCCATTACACTCCAAGTTTTAAATGTTTCCTTGACTGTTAAGTTAAAGTATTCTTTAAACATCCAAAAACCTGGGTCATTTACATGTGAGAAAAACACACTGCCTGCCCCAGTAGCTAAAACCATTAAACAAGGATTCACACCACTGCTGGCAATTAAAGGGGCAACTATACCGGCAGTTGTTAAGCCCGCCACCGTTGCAGATCCTATACTTACTCTTAGAATAGCAGCAATGAACCAAGCTAAAAATAAAGGATGCAAGGACAAGCTCGTTAAAGGTTTTATAAGTTCTGTACTCATGCCCGTATCTAATAATATTTGTTTCAAAGCCCCTGCACCCGCTATAATTAATAAAATACTAGAGACTTCTTTGACAGAGTCTCCAATTGGCCCCATGATGAATTTTATTTTTTTCCCTTGTGCTATACCTAAGGTATATAGAGCAATTAATAAAGAAATAAGCATAGCCACCGATGGATCGCCAATTATATGTATGAATGCTGTTAAAGTATTTTTTGTAGGCAGCGTTAAACTTATAATAGTATCTAAGCCAATTAATAGAACTGGTAAAAAAGCGGCGAACAAACTAGAGAACATACTGGGCAATTCATTATCAGGCATGTTGGCACTAGAAAAAATGGCCAAGGGCTTGCTGGTATATTTTTTCAAAGTGACTGAAAAAATAGGACCTGCAATTATTATAACAGGAATAGCAATGATAATTCCATAAAAAAGAGTGAGCCCAATATTAGCATTGAATTGTTGCGCGAGTGCTATGGGAGATGGATGCGGCGGTAAGAAGCCATGTGTAACAGATAATGCTGCCAAGGCTGGAAGACCCAAATACACTGCTGGTAAATTATATCTTGCAGCCACCGTTATTACTAAAGGTACTAATAAGACAAAGCCTACTCCATAAAATAAAGGAATGCCTATAATAAAAGCAGTTAGCACTAAGGCCCACTGAATATATTTTGTTCCAAATAATTGAATTAAACCACTTGCAATTTTAGTGGCAGCGCCACTATCTGCAATTAATTTCCCTAGCATGGCGCCCACGCATAAAATAATCATTAAAGAACCCACTACATCCCCAATACCTTTTTGAATAGAGCTCATTAAAGCGGTAATTGCCATACCCTTTACTAATCCTGTAATAATACACACTATTAAAAAAGAAATAAATGGATGTAGTTTAACTACTGTAATAAGTAGTACTAAAAAAACAACAGCAAATAATAGCAATAGAATTGTCATGCGTTAAGTATGCAATTAAAGTGTTTTTATCATAATGTTTTTAAAATAAATAGGCGCCCCTGCATGCTTGCCTTGTAGGCCAATATAACCATGCAAAGCCAATGTGGACATAGGGTTATACAACCAACCCGGTATTTTAGTACCATCCGGATTTATTTTACTAGAAGTAAAATCGTCCATATTACATTCATTCACTAATGTACCATTCAATTCTATTTTAATATTTTTACCTACACATGTAATGGTATAATGATTCCACTCACCTGGTCTTTTTAAATCTTTATTCGTTGCTGGCTTATGTCCAAAAATGGCACCACATTGCCAACTAGCTTCGGCCTTGCTCCAAGCTTTAGAATAATCATCGGCAATTTGTATTTCCACTGAATGCGGTATCCACTCTTTTGTTTCGGTAGCATGTACTATTACACCGCTATTGGTTCCGTCTGCAGTTTGAAAATCTAAATCCAAAATAAAATTATCATACATGTCTTTACTCCAAATAGATTCATCTTTAGCTGCAGTTAAGACCCCAGTTGAATCTTTCCAAATAGCTGGATCATATTGAGCCGACTCTAAATTTTTTCCAAATAAAGCTTTCCAGCCTTTTTTATGGGTGTTAGGATAATTATTTTGCGCGTTAACTATATTACTATTAAAGTAGCATAAAATAAAAAATAGGTAAAAGGCTGTTTTCATAAATTTATAATTTATTCAATTTACAACAAATTTCATTAGGTTTTATTGCAAAATATATGAACCATTTCTACAATGGCTCCTTAACCCATCATAAAAAAACCAAGACGCAAGTAGGTTAATTAAGGTAGATTTCTTAATTTACTAACCTTAAAACAATCTTATGCGTAAATTCTTACAAACACTACTGTTGTTGATTCCTTTTTTTGCAATGAGTCAGCAAAAAGCAAATTATACTCTAGCCGCTCGTTTCTCCCCTAAGAAATTAGAGAAAATGATTTTTTCTTTAGCGGTAGACCCTCATTGGTTAAAACAGTCAAATAAATTTTGGTATACTTACGAAACCAGTGAAGGCAAACAATGGAATATTGTTGACCCTGTAAAGAATGAGAAAAAATCAATGTTTAACCGAGATAAGTTAGCGGCTGAATTAACTAGAATTATTAAAGACCCATTTGATGGACAGCATTTACCCGTAGATTCTATAAAATTCATAAAGGATGAAAACTGGATTCAATTTGAAGTAAAAAGCAGCATTGAAATTAATAAAGAGGGTGAACTAAAAAAAGACGAGAAACCAGAAAAAATAAAAAAGACATTTTACTTTGAATATAATTTATTGACAGAGCAATTAAATGAATTAGTGGGTTTCAAAAAACCAAAAAGAAAACCCAATTGGGCAAATATTTCTCCCGATGAAAAAACAATAGTTTTTGGAAGAAATTTTAATTTGTTTTATATGGATAAAGCCAATTATGAAAAAGCTTTGAAAAATGAAGACGATAGTACAATTGTAGAACATGCCATTACCAAAGACGGAGAACAAAACTTTAGCTGGCACAGTGAAAGCGCCTATGGAGGTGGTGGAGAAACCAATGTAGATATTGAAAAAAATAAAAATAAAAGAAAGGCAGTATATGCATTGTGGAGCGAGGATAGCAAGCATATTGCCATTACCAAAGTAGATAATAGAAAAGTAAAAGACCTATGGGTAATTAACAGTATTGCCGACCCAAGACCGACGCTTGAAACCTATAAGTACTGGATGCCAGGTGAAAAAGAAGCCCCCATTGATCATTTAATGATTGTAGATATGGGGTCTTACAGCTATAAAGAAATTAATGCTTCTTTATTTAAAGACCAAGACTTAGCGGTTTGGAATAAAACCAATAATGTAAATACAAGAGACGATGAGCACAAACCTAGTATATGGTTAGGCAACAATGATAAATTATACTTATCTCGCAGCAGTCGAGATTTGAAAAAAATTGACCAGTGCGTAGTGGATATTAATACTGGATCAGTAAAGACATTAATCGAGGAAAGCCTTAATACCTATGTAGAAATACAAAAACCAGGTATACTAAAAAATTCGGAGGAATTTATTGAATGGAGTGAGCGTGATGGCTGGGCACATTTATACTTATACGATAAAGAAGGAAAATTAAAGAACCAAATTACACAAGGCCCATGGCATATTGAGGAAATCATATCTATTGATGAAGAAAAAAGAGTTGTCTATTTTTCTGCCAATGGGAAGGAAAATGTGAATGCCTCTGTAAAAGAAGACCCTTATTACTTGCACTTATACAAAGTAAATCTTGATGGAACTGGTTTACAATTATTAAACCCTGGCAATTTCGATCATAGCTTTAGCATGAACGATAAAAAGAATTATTTTGTAAATACTAGTTCTCGTATTAATACCACACCCACCTCTGCCCTATATTCAACTGATGGGAAAAAATTAATGGATTTAGAAACAGCAGATCTAAGTTCTTTGTTTGCTGCAGGCTATAAATTTCCTGAAACCTATAAAGTAAAAGCCGACGATGGCATTACCGATATTTTTGGAGTGATGTATAAACCTTACGATTTTGATAGTACTAAAAAATATCCCATTATTGAATATGTATACCCTGGGCCCCAAACAGAGTCGGTAAATAAAAGCTTTAGCAAGGGCATGGATAGAATAGACAGACTTGCCCAATTGGGTTTTGTAGTAGTAACCATTGGCAATAGAGGCGGCCATCCTGCGCGCAGTAAATGGTATCATAATTATGGTTATGGTAACTTAAGAGATTATGGACTAGCCGATAAAAAAGCAACCATTGAACAATTAGCCGATAAGTATAGTTTTATTGATAGAGATAAAGTAGGTATTCATGGCCATAGTGGTGGAGGCTTTATGAGTACTGCTGCCATGTTGGTATATCCTGATATATTTAAAGTAGCAGTAAGTAATGCAGGTAACCACGATAACAGTGTGTATAATAGATGGTGGAGTGAAAAGCATAATGGCGTGAAAGAAAATATATCAGATAAAGGAGATACCACTTTCTCTTACATGATTGATAAAAACCCAGATATTGCCAAAAATTTAAAAGGAAAATTATTACTCATACATGGTGAAATTGACAATAATGTGCATCCTTCGAATACTATTCGTGTAGTGAATGCATTAATTAAAGCCAATAAGCGTTTTGATATGCTAATACTACCTACTCAAAGACATGGCTTTGGAGATATGAGCGAGTATTGGTTCTGGAAAACAGCCGATTATTTTTCTAGAAATCTTTTAGGAGATATGACGGAGAGGTCGGTAGATATTGAAGAGTTAAATAAAGAAATAGAAAGAAAGAAATAGAGAAGAAGAAGTAGAAAGGAAAAAGTAGTGAAGAAAAAGTATAACTTTTAAATATAAAAAAGGCCTCAATTCATAGGGGCCTTTTTTTTGTAGCTATTAATTTAGTAAGTATCTAAAATTCTAACTACTATTAAAAATTAAAGTAGTTAGTAATAAAAATTATAAACTATTATAATTTAATAGTACTCATACCTCCGTCAATAGATAAAATTTGACCTGTTACCCAGCTAGACTTATCGGTTAATAAAAATTCAACCGCATTGGCAATGTCCATAGGCGTTCCCACCCTTTTAAGGGGATGCCTCTGCGCGTTGGCATCTATTTTCTGCTCAGAGTTTAATAAACTTGCCGCTAGTGGTGTATTGGTTAAAGAAGGTGCAATGCAGTTGACACGAATGGTGGGCGCCAATTCAGCAGCTAAGGCCTTTGTCAAACCCTCAATAGCCCCTTTTGAACTTGCTACTAATGAATGGAAATTTAAACCTAATTGAACAGCTACTGTAGAGAATAAAACAATAGACCCATTTTTACTTTCTTTTAATTTAGGCAGTGCTGCTTGTATTATTTTAACAGCACCCACTACTTGTAAAGTATAATCTTTTATAAAATCGTCGGCAGGTATTCTATTAAATGGTCTTAAACTAATAGCGCCAGGACAATACACAATGCCTTCAATAGAGACAGGTAAAAAATCTAGATTTATATTTTCATCCAAGACATTTATATTATGGTAATGAATATTACCTGCATTTTCAATTGCATGTGTATTATAAGTAGCATGCACTGTATGGCCTGCTGCCGCTAATTGGTTCGTTAATTCTAAACCAATACCCGATGAACCGCCTACCACTAAAAATGTTGACATTGAAAAAATATATTATTTATTAAAGCTAAATTATTACTACACTCGACTATTCCTTCCATTCAATAGGAATAGAGATTTCGTTTTTACGACCTATAAAATCAAATGGTGCATTATAACCTAAGAAATTAAAGCCACCTATAATCTTAATATTTTTCTTATTTAAAAGCGCGACTAACTTATTGGTATAGTCAGTAATTTTTTCATCATTGGCATATCCCCCAAAAGCAATGACTGCCTCATAAGATTCTGTTGATTGTTTGATTTGAACGGTAGCATCTTTAGGCTTAGGTAAACTAGACGCGTCGTATTTTTCAGGCATTACAAAACTCATAGCTGACCCTTTTTCACTCATTTCCATTCTTACTGGAGCGGTCATGGCAATACTTTTACTTTGATCATTACCTCCAAATATATAACCAGCTAATTTTCTAAAGCCAGTACTGGCCACTTGCTTATAATTGGTACCGCTTGACTGAATGGTTGCAAAAGTAGCTTTAGGGTAAAATCGTATTTCAAAACCCTCTTCCACTTTAACCACACGGTACTTTTGGGTTTCAATTTTTGAAGCCGAAAAGCTTCTAAATGATTGAAATACAACAAATACAAGGCCTAGGGCAATAAATAGGTATACTATTTTCATAAATAATAATGTTAATAATTATAATAACATAGAAATCCTGAAAAAGTTTGAAAGAGAAGCTTTTTACAATGAATTATAAAATTCGATCAGTTTTAAAACCTGGTCTTCGTTTTTGAAATTTATTTTATTTGTTGTCATATATTGATTGACAGCAGCCGCTTGGTCAGCTAAAATATTCATAAAAAATTCCTTCTCTTTTTTAATACGCTTCATTTCTCCACCTATATAGATATACCCATTTTCACGCACCATAAATTCTTTTGACTTCTCACCAGAAAGCTCATTCAGCCTTTCTTCAATACTTTTATTGATTGACTTTAATAAGGTTGCTTTACCAGTGGTATACACCTGGTAAAAATATAAGCTAGTTTGATTGTCAATTTTTGGAAACCCCGACTGAAATGTATAATTTTTAACGCCTTGCTTAGTAGAATCAACTATTGAAATTATGGATACCATACCCTTGCCAATAAAGCCTTCCTCACCACTACTTGACTTAAATACCACTTCATGTTCTACTAAATTTAATTTAGCTTTCACATTGTAATACTTTCTGCCATCTGATAAAAAAATAGTTGAAAATTTATATTCGGGTAAAAAATAGGCAGACCCATTAATGTCTCCATATTTATTTTCAAAAGCACGCCCATATACGTCACTTAAAAAAATTTGACTACCAAATTTTCCTGTGGTATTGATAGTATTATCTTGAGCGCTCATAATTTCAACCAAAGACATTAAAAAAACAAATAACAATAACTGCTTTTTCATTTTGCTATATTTTTATAAAGATAAACATCCCTTAAACAAAACAAGACCCAAATGGGTCTTGTTTTTATAAATCTAAACTATTTAACTATTGTTTAGGATTCTTCACTGGAGCCGCTCCTGAAGCTGGCGGATTGTATGCCAACTCATTATCTGGAACATCCCAATAATCCAAGTATCCATAAACAATGCTTGCCTTCGTATATACTTTTGCAGTAGATGAAACTACAACACAGTTAGTACGAGATTTGTCAGGAGCAATAATTTCCCAACGACGCGCATCATAAAAAGATAATCCTTTAAAAGCTAAACCAATTCTACGCTCAGCTCTTAATTCTTCATAAGCTGCAGCAGCAGTGGCACCAGTGCCAATAGCAGCTAAACCTGCACCTTGGTAAGTTCTTACAGCATCAATAGACTTAACACCTAAGTCAATTGATCCTGTTTTAATTAAAGCCTCTGCTTTCATTAATTCATTTTCTTCATAAGTTGCTGCAATAGTAATTTCATTAGCACCAGAAGTAGTATTAGAGTAAGTCACTACACCCGCTAAAGCATTACCACCATTTTTAAGTGTATAACGTGTATTGAAAACATTACCACGGTCTGTATTGAATAAACCAACTGATGACAATGTTAATACGTTATTATCTTTACGCTTATCTCCTGTTCTGAAATCTTGCACCCAGCGCTCACTTAATTTATAAGTGTTAGTAGAACCAGTAGCACTAGATTGAGAAGTTTTATCAGCCACTGTACTTTCTATGAAAGAACCAGCCGCATCGGTACGAGCCGTAAAAATTAAATCGGTAGACTTAACACCATCTGTAGTTAAAGTTAAAATAGTATTCCACTGAGCTGCACTCATTGCAGACACTGTAGTGTTTACTAAAATATTACGCGCTTTCATAGTATTGATATTACGCTTCCACATATCAACAGTTAATGCGCCACCTTTACCTTTTTGTAAAAAAGAAGGAACTAATTTAGTAATAGTTGCTGTATAATCGGCAGTGCTTGTTGATGCTGTACCTAAAGCAGTTGCACAACTATCATAGTTAGCATTAGCCTCAGCAATAATGGCTTCCTTCGTTACATAGTTACCATTAGTAGTAGCAGCAGAAGGTGTATTATTTTGAATAATACCCGCATAATACATAGAGCCAATTTGACTATATGCATATCCTTTCCACCAATATGCCCAAGCTTTCACAGTTGCTTTTTTAGAATCGGCACCTGTACCTGAGAAAGTTACATTTTTACATAAATCTAAGACACCGTTAGCTGCAGTAATCATATTGTACATGTATGACCATTGGTAGTTGGTAGTATTACTTACACCTTGCGCATTTTGATTTACATAACGACATAATTCATATTGTGTCTTAATACTTGCTGGGTTTAATACAACGGTACCATCATCCAAGGTTACTTTATTAGGACAACCAATTTGGTTCATATAAGCATTCGCTGCCTCTGCACCAATGATGTCACCCATTAACTCTTGGAATCCGATTGTGCCCGCCCAATAACGGCCGTAAACACCATCAGAGTATTTTAAATCGTAAAATCCATTACGATAAATTGCGCCTTGCGCGAAAGAAAGAACACCAGGCTCATTTTGAGCACTCTCCGGTGTAGGTAAGTTAGTATTAGAGATATCAAGATCTTTCTTACAAGCTGATAAGCTTAAGGTTAATCCCAATATTCCGACTAAAAATTTATTATACTTCATATCTGATAATTTTAATTAGTTAAGGTTTAAAATCCAACATTCAAACCAATAGTATATTGTTTAGTGTTAGGAATTGTATTGTGATCTAAACCACGGTCGAAAGCAGAGTTAGTAGAGTAGTTAACCTCTGGATCCATACCAGAGTATGGAGTAAAGGTTACCAAGTTACGTCCTGACAATACTAATTGTAAACGACTAATTGCTTTGATTTTAACCAGTTTTGCTAAATCAACACCAACAGAAACGTTTCTTAAACGAACAAAACTTGCATCTTCATAGAAGTAGTTTTTAGTTCCGTTAGCTGCACCACCTGCATACATACTACGATAAAACGCAGTATAAGCAAAAGTTTGGCCATCAATAGTAATTGGATTATCATAATCATGATGAATACCATCACGATACATCCATTGTTTTGTTTGGTTGTATAAATGCGCACCTGATACCCAATCCCATTGCATATTAAATGAAACAATATTCTTGTAGTTCAAATTGTTAATAAAACTCATATTGAATTTTGGATTTGGATCACCCAAGCTATATTGGCCAGGTAAAGCAACTGCTTGCTTAGTAGCTTTATTCACTACCCAGTCTCCACCCACAGTGGTATGCACTACTTCATATAAACTACGATTCGCTTCAGTAATAAATGCAGTTCCAGTAGCAGGGTTAATTTCATCTAAAGACTTCATCATTCTGTAACCGAAGAACTGTCCAATTTTATATCCTTCCTTTAAAGTAATACCTACGCTACCAGCACCAGAAGTAATTACCACTGGAGGTCCTTTTACATAAGTAATTTCAGAAGTTTGTTGAGAATAGTTCGTGATGAAATCCCAAATTAAATCTTTACCAGTATATACATTTAAGTTTAATGATGCTTGTACACCATGAGAACCTAATCCAAAGGCGTTATCTAATGTACCACCCACACCTGTTGAAGGCGCAGCGTCTACACTATAAATAGCATTCACTGTTTCTCTCTTCCATAAAGTAGCAGAAACATTGGCAGTTTTTAACCACTTGCCACGTAATAAGTTAAAACCTAAGTCAGTACCATATTCAGTTTCTTTTGACAACTCCACAGATAAATTTTTATTAGGAGTAGTAATAGGAGAAACGAAATCGCTATT
>CANCRC010000023.1 GCA_947380435.1 Chitinophagaceae bacterium | reverse complement strand
ACTGTTCTATGATCAAAAAATTAACCAAAAAAATTAGTCTTTTTATTTTTATAGCATTGATTTCAAATAATGCTTTTGCGCAAAATGATTTTATAGGAAGATGGCTTTCGCCCAGTAAAAAAGGTATTGTAGAAACCTATATTCAAAATAATAAATTATACGGTAAGTTGGTTTGGGTGAAAACAGAAAGAAAGGATATTTATAATAACGATAAAAATTTAAGAAATAGAGAAGTGAAAGGTATGGTGATGTTAAGTGATTTTACCTGGGAGGCACCACAGTGGGTAGAAGGTAAAATTTATGATCCAGAAGGAGGCTCTACCTATAGTAGTAAAATGTGGTTAAGTGAGGATAAGCAAACCCTAAACATTAGAGGGTATATAGGTTTCTCCTTATTGGGCAGAAACGAAAAATTTACTAGAGTTAATAAATAATTATAAAACCCCCCTTATGCCACAAGAAAAAAATGAGCTGTTTATTTTAATTAGTCAGCATGAACATTGTCTTGTTAAAAAAAATGCTAATAATGAACAACACGGTTTATTTGCGAATGCATCCTTTAAAGTAGGCGACAATATTGTTGCCTTTGATGCTTCTAAAATTGTAGATACCCCTAACTATTTAACGGTTCAAATTAGTGAAACAAAACATATTCACTTGTTTCCTGAATATTTACAATACGTAAACCATTCTTGCGAACCCAATGTTTTATTTAACACCAGTACCATGCAATTAGAATGCGTGAGTGATATTCAAGCTGGTGATGAACTTTGCTTTTTTTATCCAGCCACAGAATGGAGAATGGCACAACAGTTTGTATGTAATTGTGGCAAACCTAATTGCGTAGGTTTAGTGCAAGGTGCTGCAGACACTTCTTCTGAAGTCTTAAGCAAATACAAACTTACCGATTTTATTAAATCGATGGCGGCTCAGTACAAAGCATTCCTATTATTATTTTAAATAAAAACCCCCGAGTCATTTTAGCTCAGGGTTTTATTGGATGATTCTAAATTTATCTGCTACAATTTAAAAGTATTTAGTCACACCAGGTATAGCCACTGGATAATACCCGTCTGCATTAGGAAGTACAGGAGGCTCTGCATTCCAATCGTATACTTTTGGATGAATGTCTATTCCCGAATTAATGGCTTTATCCCAGTCAATCACTTGGCCAGAATAAGTAGCCATTCTACCTAAAATGGAAGTCATGGTTGAGCTGGCTCCATTTTCTGCATCGGCAAATTTGTATTCACCTTTGGCAATGGCTGCAAACAATTCATCATGCTCTGTTTGATAAGGATTGTTCTCTAATTTAGTATCGTATTGATAAATAAGTTTGCCCGTGTGGTCTTTAATATGTGCAGCGCCACAAAATATTTTTCCCTTCGTACCTACTAATAGTTCATCCACTTTACTCATGGTGCCAGGAATATGTCTACACTGACTATTTAAGATAGAACCATCTGCGTATTCAAATTCTACAAAATGATGATCAAAAATTTCACCATGTTCTTTCCCTTTTCTTACTTGACGTCCACCCAAACCTTGCGCTTTCACTGGATGCCCACCCTTGAACCAATTAATGACATCTAAATTATGAATATGTTGTTCTGTGATATGATCGCCACAGAGCCAATTAAAATAATACCAATTACGCATTTGATATTCCATTTCTGTTTGGTTGTATTTTCTTGGTCTTACCCAAACACCATCGTTGTCCCACCATGCTTGTGCAGAAGTAATGTCTCCAATTAAATCTTTTCTTTTATATAGTTCACGATAAGAATTTTGATAATGTCTTTGTAAACCTACTACTACGTTTAATTTTTTCTGTTTTGCAATAGCTGCAGTGGCAAGTACACTTTGAATACCTGCAGGATCTGTGGCTACTGGCTTTTCCATAAATACATGCTTGCCTTGTTTAATGGCTTCTGCAAAATGAATGGGTCTGAAACCTGGAGGGGTAGCTAGTATGACTACATCTGCAAGTGCAATGGCTTTTTGATAACCATCAAAACCTGTGAATCTTCTTTCTTCAGGTACATCTAATCTTTTGGCTAATTCCCCAATGCTATTATTAATTTCTTCAGTTAAAGATTTATGACAATTGTCCAAATTGTCTTTGAAGGCATCGGCCATCGCAACAATTTTTACATTTTGTTTGCTAGACAAGGCTTGCATAGCGGCACCGGTTCCTCTGCCACCGCAACCTACTACTGCAATTTTAATGGTATCATCTGAGCCGGAGAAAAAATTGGCGCGGGATAATAAGGGCGCTGCTAAAATACCTCCTGCAAGAAGGCTGGTTCCTTTTACGAAATCTCTTCGTGAATTATTTCCCGAAAATGGTTTGTTCATAATGGTAATTTTTAATTTATAAATTTAAATAGGCCTTAAAAAATTGTTTAATTTCTTCCTCTGTGGGTTGATTCAAAGGGCGTACAAGCCTTATGCCCACTTGTTTTGCTTCTGTTAACCACCACTTGCTTTTTGGAATTTGTGGATCTCTTCTATTCCATATAGGATCTGAGTGTATTCTCTTTGATGATCTTAATTCAGTAGCAGGATCTAGATAACTACCACCTTTTAATGTTTTAGGATACCTTACTAAGTTGGGTGCTACTTTAAATTCATTATTGGAAATTTTTTCAAAAGCATTGGCATCATAATGATCCAATGTCCATTCAGTTAGGTTACCAATCATATCATATAAGCCCCATGGGTTAGGTAGTTTTCTGCCTACTTTATGAAATGTGTTTTCACTATTTTTTTCATACCATGCATATTTATCTAAATCCGCTGCATTGTTTCCAAAAAAATAAGCGCTAGTAGTTCCTGCCTTACATGCATATTCCCATTCTGCTTCTGTAGGTAGTCGGTAAAATATTTTAGTTTTTTGATACAACCATTTACAATACATAATGGCTGCATATTGTGACATACTATTAGCAGGGTAACCTCCTTCTTTACCCATGCCCCAACTTAAATCAACATATTGAGGGCTAGGTCTTGTAATAGCGTCCACGCTTACATTCTGGCTAGTGCTTTCATCTTTTAAAAAAACATCTAACTCATCTCTGGTGACTTCATAAGCACTCATCCAAAAAGCATCAATGGTAATTTTCTTTTGTGGTCCTTCATCTGCATTTCTTCCTTTTTCATTCTCTGCACTTCCTATTAAAAATGTACCGCCTTGAATGGGCACCATTTTAAAATGAAGGTTGGAGCCTACTAATGCTTGCTCATAACTCATAAAATTTTTTTCTTGCGCGCTAACCAAATAAGTAGCCAACAAAAAACATAAACTTACAATGAATTTATATGATTTCAATACCCTTGGTTTAGTGTATTAAGATAAAACTTATTTCATTGTTTTATCTATTTTTTACCTTGATTTATACCGGCGGTTTGCCAATAATTTTTAAAATTCTCGGTGGACTCAAAATGTAATTTCCCATTTTGAAGCGTGCTTATTAATAAAGCAGCATGATTGGATAAGGCTAAGGCCTTAGCTTCCTTAATAGGTAGAATACTGCAAGCGGTGGCCAGCCAATCCGCTCTGGCACCCGTTTTGGCAATTATGGTTACATTTCTTAGGTTGGTTACCCCATAGCCTGTAATGGGATTTATAATATGAGAATATTTGACACCCTCTTTTTCAAAATATTGGTATACATCACCAGAAGTAGCTACCGAACAATTAGATATTTGTAGTTTTTTATTTAACAAGTCATCTGTTGTTTCAGGAATATTCACACCAATCACCCAGCCTTTACTATTCAATGGAGCCCCACTCATAACAATATCACCTCCTGCATCGGCTAAGGCTTCATCAATTCCGTTTTTTGCTAAATAATCAATTACCCACTGAGCAATATAACCTTTAGCAATACCTCCAAAATCTAATTGCATACCAGTTGTAGGAAGAAAGATAGTCCCTAAACGTTTATTTATTTTTACTTGATCTAAACCCACTAATTTTTTAGTAGCTAGAACCTGATTCGGACTAGGGAAGTATTTTGATTTTCTGGCATTTCTCCATAAACTACTTAAAGGACCAATACTAATATCATAAGCGGCTTTGCTTTGTACAAAGGCTTGCTCAGACTTTTGCACTAAATCCAACATAGCAGGTGACATTTTAAAAGGTAGTAAACCTGCACTAGCATTGATTTTAGATAGTTCACTGCTTGAGTCGTAATTGCTAAAAATATGATTCAGCGAGTCCACTAATTGAAAACATTGTTTGGCTAATTGATTTGCTTTAATAGAGTCGGAGCTTACTATTACCAAATTGAAGGGCGATCCCATCTTCGTCTCAGCATAGCTATATTTCCTAGCTTGCGCATGCAAGTAGGGTGTAGAAAATACAAGAAGGGTAATTGTATAAATGAATGGTTTCAAACTTGTTCTTATTAATACTTATGCCTAAATTTAAACTATAAAAAAATACAATACTATGGAACGCAGAAATTTTTTAAAACAAAATGTTTTAGTAGGTGGATCTCTTTTAGCGGGTACTGGTTTGTTAGCACAAAATGCTAATGAAAATACCTTAGCAGATACAACTCCTTATAAATTACATTATGGTATACACGATGGCATGTTTGAAAATTTAGCAGGTCCTAATTTTATTGATCAAATAAAATATGCGCACAGTATTGGCTTTACTGCTATTGAGGACAATGGCATGATGAGTAGAACTCCTGAAATGCAGCAAAAAATTGGAGACACCTTGGCCGCCTTAGGTATGCATATGGGTGTATTTGTATTGAATTATTCTAATAATGATAAAATAAATTTAACTACTGGTACACAAGAATGGAAAGATAAATTTGTAGCTTCTTGTAATGAAGCGGTGGAGGTTGCTAAAAGAACCAATGCTACTTGGATTACAGTAGTACCAGGAAATTTTGAAAGAAGTTTACCTATTGATATTCAAACAGGTAATGTAATAGAAAGTTTAAGACCCGGTGCGGATATATTGGCAAAACACAATTTGGTGATGGTATTAGAACCCTTAAGTGATACGCCTAATTTATTTTTACGCCACTCAGATCAAACCTATGCTATTTGTAAAGCTATTAATAGCCCTTCTTGTAAAATTTTATTTGACATGTACCATATGCAAAAAAATGAGGGCAATATCATAAATAATATTAACAGATGTTGGTCTGAAATTGGTTATTTCCAAATTGGCGATAACCCAGGTCGTAATGAACCAGGATCGGGAGAGATGAATTACCACAACATCTTCAAACATATACATAGCAAGGGTTACAAAGGAGTGTTAGGTATGGAACATGGAAAACTGGGTGCAGGCTCAGCAGGCGAATTAGCTTTAATTAAAGCTTATAGAGAAGCTGATAATTTTTAATGAATTTATAATTAACCCTTATGAAAAAATATTTTCTTTTCTTTTTACTTCTTGCAATTGCAGGAAAAACTAATGCACAAAATTATCAAGCCAATTGGGAATCCTTGAACACTAGAAAAATTCCTTCCTGGTTTCATCAAGATAAGTTTGGCATTTTTATTCATTGGGGTGTTTATTCGGTGCCTGCTTATGCACCCATTATGCCTAATAGTGGTTATAGTTATTCAGAGTGGTATGGCCACAGATTATTTGAAAAACAAAAAGATTTTATGGCCTTTCATAATAAAAATTATGGAAGCAGTTTTGCCTATGATCAGTTTGAACCTATGTTCAAAGCAGAAATGTTTGATCCGAATCAATGGGCCGATGTATTTAAAAAATCGGGTGCTCGTTATGTAGTGCTTACCTCTAAACACCACGATGGTTATACCTTATGGAATAGTGCTGAAGCCGATCGCGATTGGAACAGACCTTGGAACGCTGTAACAGGAACACCTAAGCGTGATTTACTAGGAGACTTATCTACTTCAGTAAGAGCAGCCGGACTTAAAATGGGTTATTATTATTCTTTATACGAATGGTTTAATCCCTTATGGTTGTATGACCGTAAAAAATATGTGACTGAACATATGACACCTCAGTTTAAAGATTTAGTCACCAAGTATAAGCCCTCTGTTATTTTTTCTGATGGGGAATGGGATATTTCAGATACCGCTTGGCAAAGCCCCGCGCTGCTTGCTTGGTTATTTAATGAATCGCCAGTAAAAAATGAAGTAGTAGTGAATGATCGTTGGGGAAATAATACAAGAGAGAAAAATCATGGAGCCATGTATACAACTTCTGAATACGGAAGTGGCATGGATGCCAGTATCATTTGGGAAGAAAGTCAGGGAGTAGGTTATTCTTATGGTTACAATAGAAATGAACAATTAAAAGATTATAAAACTAGTCATGATTTAATATTAATGCTAGGTGATATTGTTTCAAGAGGCGGCAATTTATTATTAGATATTGGACCTGATGCAGATGGCACTATTCCTGTGATTATGCAACAACGCTTATCCGACATGGGCGATTGGTTAGCTATTAATGGAGAAGCTATTTATGAAACTGAAGCCTGGAGACCTGCTCAGTGGACTAGGGGTTATGTTCCACCAAAGAAGGGTGCAAGCTTTATGGCTAATTATAATGTAGCAAAACTAGTGGTGCCGCAAAGCGACAGCGCTTATATAGAAACCTTCTTCACTAAAAAAGGAAATGATATTTATTGTATTGTGCCTTCTTACAGAAATACACTTACTGTTAGAGACTTAAAATTACCTAGCAATGCTACTGCAACTGTTTTAGGTGCTGATGTAAAAACGAATTGGAAACAAAAAGGAAAAGATATAGTAATTGATTTAACCTCACTTAGACCTAATAGTATTTCATCTTCAGGCATATTTGTAGTGAAATTAAAACAGTAAGCGTTGGTAAGATTAAATACAATATGCTTAATATAAAAAAGGTCCCTCGATAAATCGGGGGACCTTTTTGTGGAGGGTTATTATTTTATTTAAATAGCCTTTATTAAATTATATTTTTTCATTTGGTTGTTCATTACCTTAAACCATAAGGGAGGAACCAATGAAAGTAAAATCATACCAGGATAGCCTGTAGGCATTTGCGGCGCATTATCATAACTTCTTAGTATTTGATATTTTCTAGAAGCCAAGTAATGATGATCGCTATGACGACTTAATTCAAATAACATTAAACGACCAATAATATGATTACTATTCCAGCTATGATGGGGTTGTACTCTTTCGAATTGATGATCACCTGTTTCATTTCTTGTAAGTCCATAATGCTCAATATAATTCACCGACTCTAATAATAAACCACCCATTAAAGCGGCTACCATAAATAATAATGTGGTAGTAAATCCAAACAAACTAAAAATGCCCACTAGTAATAAAAGTTGAATCAATTGAAATAAAAGCATTTCATTTCGAAGTGTAAACCCGTTATGTCCTTTTTTTACTGCCTCTTCATTAGCAATTTTCCATGCACTTTTATAAGTACCTATTAAAGTTTGCTGCCAGAAGGCATATAAAGATTGATTGTATTTGGCTGTACTTGGATCTGAAGCAGTTGCTACATGCTTATGATGGCCTTTATTATGCTCAATAAAAAAATGCATGTATAAACTTGTTAATAGTAGCATTTTGGCAAAGGTTTGTTCCATTTTATTGACACGGTGCCCTAATTCATGTGCTACATTAATTCCAAAGGCCCCACATAATAATCCCATACTTATGACTCTGCCCACTATGGTGGCTGCAGATAAAGAAGTTGCTTGTAAGGAATTTAAGAAAATCCACAATGAATAATATTGCATAATCACAGCTGCATATAAAATGAAATCGTATAGTTTATTTTGTTTCGCTAAGGATTCCTCTACTTCGTCTAAATTCGCGGGGCTGGCTTTTATAAACAGCTCTAGTAGGGGCACAGCAAAAAAAGTATACAATAAAGGGGTATAACAAATCCATCCTTCCCCTTGAAAAGCCAATAAGGATAATACATATAATATAAAAGGAGTAATGTATTTAAAAGCACTAATAGAGGTATACATGTTAATCGTATTTAATAAATTTTTTTATATTTTAAGTATATACATTAATAAAATATAGTAAAGGGATATACCAACAAACAGTTAATTTAAATAAAGATCGGCAATTTTTTTAGCTTCAATCATAGGATCGCCTTCGTTTCTGTTGGTTAATACAATCACCATTAATTTTTGCGCTGGGAATAATAAAATATTATTTCTAAATCCTATAGAACTTCCATCATGGTAGGGATGCGTAATATTATTATACTCTTCTACATGCCATCCATATCCGTAATCAATGAGCTTTCCGTTATCTAATTTTTTTCTGCTCCAAGCATTTTTTTGCATTTCAGGACTAATTAATTTATAATCCCATAATGCTTTAATCCATTTAGTCATCTCCACGGTATTGGTATATATACCCCCATCTCCTAATACAGCACTGGTGAGGTTTTGGTCGGTCTGGGTCCAGGCGCCATTTTCAAAGGAACTACCATAGGCTCTATTTAAGACGGTTGACTTTCCTTGCTCAAATGCCACCGTTGATTTCATGCCCAAGGGCTTAAAAATATTTTCCTTTAAAAAACTAGCGAAATCTTGACCACTAACTTTTTCTACAATGAGCGCTAAAATGGCATAACCTGTATTGCTATATTTATAATTAGTGCCTGCTGGAAAATAAAGTGAATCTGCAAGATACATTAACTGCAAACAATTGGTATCATGCAATTGTTTTTGTTGGGTTGAAGGCATGAGGTCTTCGTAGTCTATCAAGCCTGAACTATGGGTAAGTAAGTGTTTTATTTTAATTTTTTTGCCATAAGCAGGAAAACTTGAAAAATATTTTGTGAGTGGATCCTCTAATGAAATTTTATTGTTTTTAGCAAGTAACATAATAGACATAGCCGTAAACTGTTTAGTCACAGAGGCCAATCTAAAATTGGTGAAAGGGTCTATCTTTTCAAAACCGCTCAATTCTTTAACACCATATCCTTTTTGAAAAAGAATTTTATCATTTTGAAATACCAGTACACTTGCACCAGGTTTTGAATCTGAATTATACTCCGACAAAATAGCATCTATTTTTCTCTCTTTTATTAATAAAGCATTTGGCTTACAAGCACCCAATAATAAAACACCAAAGGTGAAGACGATTATTTTATGGAATAATTTTGAACTCATTTTTTTAATAAATTTTCTAATTCAAGCTGGGTTTCTTTCACCGCCTTTTCTGTTTGTGAAGTAGGAGCCATTTCTGTGCTTTCTAAAATATTAAATAATCCTGTAAATTTTTGATTAATGGCAGGAAATTTATTCATTGATTTCTTACGGCCTTCATAACAAATCATCGATAAATCGTGTTGACGTTGTAATTCAGTACTACTTGTTTTCACCCTTGGGTCCATAGTAATAGTAATAGTTTGTTCCTGGCTTTGCCCATTAGCTGTTAATCTTATTTTATAAGTGCCTGGCATTACCCAAGGAGCAGTCGCATGGGGCGCTGTATTATGAATAATAGCGGTCATGGGGTAGGCAGCTGGAACATTCAAAGGTTCATATTTCATATCCCATAAAAAACGGTGGGCGCCCGCAGTGGCTGCTAATATTTGTTGAGGTCTAATCCAATACAAAGGAATATTTAATTCTGGTATAGTGTATAAAGTATCCTTACTTGTATAGGTTCTAATAATATCTCCTTTAGCATTCAGTATTTCTAATTTTACTGGGCTAGCACTATTACTATTTAAATAGTAATCAATCATCGCACCATCTGGAGGATTTTCTCCAGCAGGTTCTTCAGGAGGCAATGGCGTATCGGTATTCATATTCCATCTTACTCTCATTGCTTTTTGTGGTTTGAATAAAACGGTTTCTTTGGTCTTATTTATATTGATTTGTCGAAGTGGTGTAATATTATCTAAAATCCAAAAACTACGACCATGGGTTCCAATCACTAAATCATCGTCTTTAATAACTAAATCACGGATAGAAGTGGCTGGCATATTTAATTTTAAGGACTGCCAATTTTCTCCAGCATCTAAAGAAAAGTAAACTGCATTTTCTGATCCTGCAAATAACAATCCTTTTCTCACTGCATCTTCTCTTACAGAATTAATAGGTTCATTCGGTAGTCCATTAATAATTTTTTTCCAAGTGATTCCACCGTCTGTTGTTTTATAAATATGTGGCGTCATGTCATCCACGCGAATTCTGTTCACTGCAACATAAGCAGTGTTTACATCAAACCTACTTGCATCAATCATTGAAATTTTACTCCATGATGTAATAGATGCAGGTGTAATATTTTTCCAATGTTTACCTCCGTCTTTAGTAATATGAATAAGTCCATCATCGGTACCTGCCCATAAAACATTTAAGTCTTGATAAGAAGGAGCAAGTGAATATACTACGCCACGTTGGCGCATATTTTTTAATGCAGGCGTATTGTAAATACCAACACTAGCAGGGATATCCCAGGACTCACGGCTTAGATCGGGACTGATGGTTTCCCAACTTGATCCGCCATTGGTGGTTTTAAAAATAATATTACCTGCAAAAAATAAAGTTTTGTTATCAACGGGTGAAAATAAAACCGGAGCTGTTCTAATAAAACGAACCTTACCATTTCTTACAGGGATAGGTGCAATATTTTGAACTTGCGCAGTGCGCTTATCATACTTTGTAATTTTTCCTCCATAAATAATATTTGGATCAAGAGGGTCAACTGCAACATATCCATATTCTTCAACGCCCACTGGATGCCATTCTCTAAAAGTAATTCCACCATCATTAGAACGAGAAGCAATACCTACTGAACCACTTTCTTGTTGACCACCATACACATTATAAGGAAAGGCATTGTCTGTACTTACATGATAAAACTGAGCAGTAGCTTGGTTATACCAGCTTGAATAAGTTTCACCACCATTCACTGTAATGGTTCCACCTTGGTCTAATGCAATTGCAATGATATTGGTATTATTAGGGTTTATCCAAAAACGGTGATAATCGTCTCCGCCTGGTGCACCCTTAATTCCTTCCCAATTTTTACCACCATCTTTCGATTTCCATACTACCACATTCGCAGAATAAACAATGTCTTCATTTTTTGGATCGGCTTTTACTTCTGCAAAATCACTTCCTCTTCCCCATAATCTTCCATCTGAAGTTAACATATACCATGACTCCCCTCCATCATCACTTCTATAAATACCGCCTTTTTTCGCGGCATCAACAGTTGCGTACATTCTATTTGAATTACTAGATGCAATGGTAAAACCAATTCTTCCTAAACCATCTTCAGTGGTAGTAGGAAAACCTTTAGTTATTTTTTTCCAAGTATTTCCTCCATCCATTGATTTATACAAGCCACTTGCTTCTCCATTCCATTCTCCATTCTCCCAAGGACCTTGTCTTGCCGCCCAAATAGTGGCAAATACAATATTGGTATGATTTGGATCAATCAATACTTGCACAGCTCCTGTGTTTTCGTCTATATATAATACTTGCTCTAAAGTTTTACCACCATCCAAACTTCTATATACACCTCTTTCTTTATTAGGACCATAAGGATGTCCAAGTGCAGCTACAAAAATTCTATTTTCATTTTTTGGGTCAATACTAATGCCACCAATTTGTTGCGCATCATGCAATCCCATATTGGACCAAGTTTTTCCTGCATCACTTGATTTATATAAACCATTTCCAATAGATAAATCGGGGCGTTGAATACCTTCACCGCTTCCTACATAAATTACATTTGAATTAGAAGGTGCTACGGCTACATCGCCCACTGAGCCTGTGTTTTCAGCATCAAAGATGGGTTTCCATGTATGACCATAGTCGGTGGTTTTCCATACACCACCATTATTCACACCAATATAAAATACATTGGGCTGGTCGGCTACCCCTGTAATACCTACTGTTCTTCCGGCTCTATGTGGGCCAATCATTCTATATTTTAAACCAGCTAGTTGTTCTGTACTTACTTGCGCATAACTAGCACTAGCTAAAAAACTAATACATACAATAAAAACTGTGATTGTTTTTATTTTGAAAACTTTTAAATCAATTTGCATAATAATAATTTTAGGACACTTAAATATACAAAATAATAGCTTCGGTTATTTGCTCTTGGGAGCTAGCATAATAATCCTTAAATTCAAATATTGGTTTTAACCTATTCATTCAATTTTCTTATGAAAAAGCAATCCATTTTTATCGTTTTTCTGCTCATTGGCCTTTTTAGTACAAAGACTTTCTTTGCACAAACGGCTGGTTCTAACCCTTTTGCAGCTATGCCTTTTCGATTTATTGGCCCTGATGGCAATAGAGCTATTGCGGTAGTGGGAGAGCCAGGTAATCCAATGGTGTCTTATGTTGGAGCAGCTTCCGGAGGCATTTTTAAAACCACCGATGGTGGAGTACATTGGAAACCCATTTTCGATAATATGGATAATTCTTCCATTGGGGCATTGGCCATTTCAAAATCGAATCCTCAACAAGTTTGGGCTGGTACGGGTGAGACATTTGTAATTCGTCCAGCACATGCGAATGGAAATGGAATTTATAAATCGAGTGATGGTGGAAAGACCTGGGTAAACAAAGGATTGAAAGAAACGGTTTTAATAAGTAAGGTTATTGTGGATCCTAAAGATACCAATACTATTTATGTTGCTGCCATGGGACATATGCATGGTCCACAAGAAGAAAGAGGTGTCTACAAAACAATGGATGGGGGTAAGCATTGGGAGCGCATTTTATTTGTAGATGCGAATACAGGTTGTAGCGATTTGTCTTTAAATGAAAAAGATCCGAATAATTTAGTAGCTGCCATGTGGCAAGTAAATATTACTACTTGGAATTTAAATAGTGGTGGACCTAGCAGCGGATTTTATAAAACGAAAGATGGCGGTAAAACATGGCAGCAAATGCAAAATGGACTACCCGGTGGAGCTGCGCATCCTATTGGTAAAACCTCTATTGATATTGCGCAGAGTAATCCTCAAACTATTTATGCATTAGTGGAAGATAAAGCGCCTGGCTTGTATAAATCAATGGATGGAGGAGCGCATTGGAAATTAATGTATGAAAATCATTCAATGGCACAACGTGCGCCTTATTATACAAGGGTGCGTGTTTCTACGCAAGATGAAAATAAATTATATACTATTTGTGTGACCATTATGGAATCAAAAGATGGTGGACTTAGTTTTAATGGTAACGGTACTTATGCGCCAGGTGGTGATAATCATGATATTTGGTTTGATCCTACCAACGCAGATCGTATAATGGTTGCACATGATGGTTGTATGAATATGAGTTTTAATGGAGGCAAAACTTGGAACAATATTAATTTACCCATTGCACAAATGTATCATGTAGCAGTAGATAATATGATTCCTTATCATGTTATGGGTAATAGACAAGATGGTTATAGTTATAGAACAGCCGCTATAAGTATGCAAGGTTCTATACCTCTAGGATTATGGGAAGGCGTAGGCGGATGTGAAAGTGGATTTGCACAACCCGATCCTTTTGATAACAATATAATTTGGTCTGGATGTTATGATGGAGGTTTAGATATTACCGATGTAAGAACTGGCTATGCACATGATGTGCGTGCTTGGCCAGAAGCAGGCTATGGCTGGGCTCCAGCAGATATGAAGTATCGTTGGCATTGGAATTTTCCGATGGCCTTATCGAAACATCAAAAAGGAGTAGTCTATGTAGGAAGCCAGTATGTACATAAAACTTCAAATAAAGGAATGTCATGGCAGGTGATTAGTCCAGACTTAACTACCAATGATAAAAGCCATCAACAAAATTCTGGTGGTATGAATTCCGACAACTTGATGACATTTGATGGCTGCACATTATATGTTATTGCAGAGTCTCCTTTAACCAAAGGTGTTTTATGGACAGGTAGTAATGATGGACAAGTACAAGTCACCACCAATGATGGAAAAACTTGGACCAATGTTACAGCGAATATCAAAGGCATAGCACCATGGGGCACTATTCGAAGTATTGATCCTTCTAATTTTGAAACAGGGACTGCTTATATAAGTATTACCTATCAACAATTAGGTGATTTCAAACCTTATATATTTAAAACAACTAATTATGGAAAGTCTTGGAAGGCTATAGGGGCAGGTATCCCAGCTTCTAATAGTTCTTTTGTACATAGCATTAAGGAAGACCCGGTTCAAAAAGGTTTACTCTATGCAGGAACAGATAATGGTTTATACATTAGTCCAGATGATGGCAATACTTGGAAGCCATTAAAAAATAATTTACCTCCTTCACCAATTTATTATATAGCTATTCAAAAAAACTTTCGTGATTTAGTACTAGCTACTTATGGTAGGGGTTTTTATATTCTTGATGATATAACCCCTTTAAGAGAGTGGAGTAAACAGCAAGAAAAAAATAAAAATGAATTATATGCACCTAGACAAGCCTATCGTTTTAATAATAAAACGGGTATTCACAGTGAATCTTCCATGGCCACTGGAAGTAATCCTCCTTATGGTGCCAGCATTAATTATTATTTAGTAGACAGTCTTTCGGCTAATCCATTTATTTATATTTTAAATTTGAAAGGAGATACGATTCAAACAATGGAAGGCTCTCGCAACAAAGGGGTAAATAGAATTTGGTGGAATCTTGCACATAACGATATTGAACTACCTCCCTTAAAAACAATCCCAGATAATAAAAATTATATAAAATTTGACTCACTAGGAAATAGACGCATGTTTATTTATGATTTAGATATTGGTCCAGGACTAGAACCTATAAGAATACCACCAGGCAGTTATACAGTAGTGTTGAAACTGGGTAAAGAAATAATGAAGCAGTCTATACAAGTATTGAATGATCCTAATTTACATTCAAGTAAGGAAGCTATTCAAGCTCAATATGCCTTTGGTATGCAATTAACTAGTTCCATGAAAAAATGTGCAAGCTTAATTGAGAAAATGGAAATAGAGCGTGCTAATTTATTAAAGCAAAATACAAAAGAGGCCGCTGAACGCGAAAAGCAAGTGTATGCTATAGAAAAAGAATTGTTTGATATTCACTTGACTGGATCAAGGATGGATATTTTTAGAAATCCAGCCAAGATATTGGAAAGACTATTAACCCTCACTAAAGAAAGTCAAACCATGGGTGCCGATTTTCCACCCACTACACAACAAAAATTAGTATATCAGGCCCTGAATGCTCAATTAGAAAAACTTTCAGCATCCTATTTAAAATTATAAAGTACAAAAAAATACCCTTCTGAATAAGAAGGGTATTTTTTATGTAAGCATTTCTTTTATTTATTCCACCAATAAGTAAATTTCAATACGACCGCTCTGTTTTTAACAAATACAGGTCCTATATAATAGTTGTCGGTATACACTATGAATAAGTCAGAGACGGGTTTATAGCGCCATTGAAATCTTGTATTAAAGTTTATATTTTTTGTTTGTTCGTTATATTGGTAGAAGGCAGTAAAAAATAATTTATCTGTCATGGTGATATCTACCTTGGGGCCAATTAAGAAGAAATTATTATTACCCCATGGTTGTGGAAGTTCTATATGATTATAGGTAGCAGCTACATCAAAGTTTACATAAGGTTGTATGCGATACCCTATATCGCCCGTAATACTTAATAATTTTCCATCGGCATAGTAGCCACCTTTACGAGCCGATAAGTAATAAGTAAATTTATGTTGAGGAGCAGATATCCAATCAAAGCCCACGGTTGTCCATTGATGCTTAGTATGCGCTGCCAAAGTTTGTTTACCAATTCTAGTGGGATCGAAGGCTGCTAATAATTCTACATAGTCGTTTTGAATGACTGTGGCGAAAGTGCTCTTGTCTCTGTAGGTAATTAAATAATTAAATAATTTAGTATTGTCGGTTAAATTAAAATTTGAATTATAATAATAGGTAGTGGTGAATTGAGGGCCATAACTTAAGATAGAACCGCTTTTAGGAAAGTACAAGCGTGTAATACTTGGCATAAACTTGATATAATTATTTCTTGGAATATAGCCCACTTCCGCATTGTAATTATTGCCTACAATTTCATGTTGCCATGAAACAATCCAGTTTCTACTACTGTATTGTAAATTACCTGCGTTTAAATAATCGTTACCGGTTTTGTTCGGTGTAAATGATTTTATTAAAATAGTTTTTCCTGTCCAAGGATTATTTTTTGGGGCTAAATTATATTCAAAACCAAAGTTTCTGTTGTAAGGGTTGCCTACCGCTGCAGTAGTATTAGTTTGGGATGGATAGTCGAAAGCTGTTTTATCAATATAAAATAATTCAATGCTCGATTTTTTAAATAATTTTCTTTGCAAGGCTAGCACTGAAAAATTTTGTGCTAAAAGACCTGTATTTTTATCATCACTAGTTTTCATATCCATAATACCAATACGCCAATTTTTATCTATTCTACCACTCATTCTAGCGCCAAAATCAATATTGGTATTTAAACCAATTCTTCTAGAGAAAAACGGACGTACATTTTCAAAACCTAAATTGGAAAATAAATCGGCGTTTTCTAAAAAGAATTGTCTTTTTTCTGGAAAGAATAATTCGAAACGACTTAGGTTGGTGACTTGTCTATCCACTTCTACTTGAGAGAAATCGGGGTTGACCGTTAAATCTAAGTTCAAAGAGGAAGACAAACTTATTTTTGCATCTAATCCATAAGCGTTACCATTAACTGATGCTTGGTTAATTTTTGTACCATCACTAGTTGCAAATTCTTTTGAAACACTGGATTTAAAATAAGGAATTAAAGAAAAATTATTTTGATGTTCTGGAAGTGGTGCATCCCAAACTAAGGATCCCGTATAAGATAGAGAAGCGGTAGGAAACTGTCTTGGCATGGGTGCCCAACTCGATTTCTCTGTTGTTTTTAAATCGTTTCTACTAAAGTTCACACCCCATTCTTGAATCCCTGTTTTATATCTAATGGATTTGAAAGGTATGGCTGCTTCCCAAACATATTTTGTAGCGTCGTTATAAATAGCAGAGGTCCATTTATTATCCCAGTTTAAATCTACGCTGCCTCCATCAAACATAGTACCATCCCATTGTGCGCCCACTGCGCTCGCACCAAAGGCAAATCCATTGGTTAAATCTCCATAGGTATCCATGAATAAAATAAAATTATCATTCTTCCCAAAGTTCCAATCTCTTTTTAAGGACTCTACCATATCTACACCATCGCCCACTTTGGTACAAATGGCAATAATATATAAATTATTTTCATCGTAAGTCATTCTTACTTCAGTAGGCACTTTAGAAACACTGGTATCCATAGGAAGTACCATGGGAAATTTATCTACAGCTTGCGCCTTTAACCAGGACTGTTCATTCATTTGCCCATCCACTTTAATAAGGTCAGTTGCTTTATGAATATAATATTTAATGTTGGCGTTCTTTTTCTGTGCAATAGATTGTTGAAAAGCAAATACTAAAAAAAGAAAAAAGGAAAGGCGAATAAGTTTCAAAGGAAGCTAGTTTATGGTTTGAATAGTATAGGGTAGCCCTATTATTGAATGTTAAATTTAAAGTTTTTAGCTTATTAAAATGTAATATCTTTAATACCACTTATGTAAAACATTTAAAATTGTATACTATGTCAGTTAATAGAAGAAAGTTTTTAGCAGTATCGGCACTTACAGCAGGGAGTTTAGGAATGAGTAGTTCTTTGTTTGGAAGAAAACTTAAGGAAACAGAGCCGGCAGAAGACTTGCCCGAAGCTATTCGTAGCCTAAGTCCTCAAGTGAATGGCATAGTGCCCATTTCGGTGGCGGAAAGAAAGTCACGAATTGCTAAAGCACAGGAGTTAATGTCCCAAAATAAAATGGATGCTATTTTTTTAGAGGGCACTACTACTTGCTATTATTATACAGGCATGCGTTGGGGGCAAAGTGAAAGAACATTTGGCGTCGTGATTCCTGCTAAAGGAGCACTAGTATATGTATGTCCAAAATTTGAAGAAGATAGAGCGAGAGAATTAATTCTACCTGCTTTTGGTGAAGAAGTACGATGCTGGGAAGAACATGAAAGCCCTTATGCAGTAATTCTTAGTATTGTAAAAGACAGAGGCGTACAACATCATAGCATTGGAATGGAAGAAAGAGTTCGTTTTTTTATTGCTAATGGTGTTAAAAAAGAAGCTGCTGGTTTTGAAGTGGTAGACGCCACTCCTGTGACTGCAGGATGTAGAATGATAAAGTCGCCTGCTGAAATTGCCCTCATGCAAAAAGCAAGTGATATTACTATTGAAGCTTATAAAGCAGCCTTTACTACTATTGTGCCAGGTATGTCACAAACATTATTAAGTAATAATATTTCAGCTGCCTTTAAAAAATTAGGATTTAGTGGTGGCGCTTCTGTTCAAGTAGGAAAATATTCAGCGCTGCCTCATGGAAGTATTACACCTCAAACTATTAAAGAAGGAGATATTGTAATGATTGATGGTGGAACCAGTTGTGAAGGTTATGCATCGGATATTACTAGAACCATTGTGGCAGGGAAACCTACACAAAGACAAATTGATGTTTGGAACTTAGAAAAGAAAGCACAAGATGCAGCTTTTGCTGCCATGAAAATTGGGGCTCCCTGCGAACAAGTAGATGCTGCTGCAAGAGCGGTAATTGAAAAAGGAGGCTTTAGTGCTAATTATAAATTACCAGGACTACCTCATAGAACGGGCCATGGCATTGGATTAGAGGGACATGAGTGGACTAATTTTGTAAAAGGGAATAAAACACCCATTGCAGTAGGAATGTGTTTTAGTGATGAACCTACTATTTCTATTCCGGGCGAATTTGGCATAAGATTAGAAGATTGTGTTTATATCGCAGCGGATGGTGCAAAGTTTTTCTCGAAGCAAAGTATTTCGATAGAACAACCATTTGGATAAATAATTTTAGTTGACTCTGTTTAAAATAATATAAGCGCTGGGCGTTGCAGGTCTGGAAGGGCTTGTTTGTGCAGTAGTTCCAGTCGCTACGCTACTTATATTTTTTACACTAAAATAAAGTTCTATATAATCGTTGGCACCTAGGTCCACTAAATAATTTCCAGCAAGTAAATTTTTTATACCGCTTCCAGAAATATTAAAATTGGTATTGGTATTAATATAAGCCGAACCATTTCGTCTTATCCAAAGACTTAGCTCGTCCACTCCTACATCTAGTTTTATAATTTGTATGGCATATTGCACCATGTATACGCCTGCATGCAGCACCGTAATTTTAGTGGGGTTGCCACTTGTATTAGGCATCACAGTTATATTATTCAATAGCCCATCAAAAGAAAACTTTATAGCAGTGGCGCTAGATACAGCGCTGGCAGCTTGTTTGGCGGTATCGTAAAAACTGCCATAATCATATACAGTCGACACCAAAGACATATTATTAATTCTATTAGATAGGCTAAGGGTGTCCTTAGTATTTAATTTTAAGTTAATACGGTTGCTTAAAGAAAGGGTATCTGCTTTTTTTAATTTATCATTAATAGCTGTTAGCGCTAAATTGCTAATGGGCTTACTGGAATCGGGGGTATTATTTATTTTATCAATATTGTATAAAACTTTTACGTCTTTTAAATTATCTAGCCCTGTACCGCCTTGCGTGATGCCAATGACTCCATTAATATTTTGTGCACCCACATTATCGGCATAAAATGAGTAAGGCACATAATTAATTTTTTGAAACCCCATTTGGATAAAAGACAAATCACCCACTGTATCAATTTCTATTTGTAAATATTTTTCTGCTTTTGACCAGTTAATATTTTCAAAGGGGCCTGCTGTTATAATTTTATTGGTTTCAGTAGCGCCCACCACCAAACTAAATAGGCCCAATACATTGGTAGTAATAGGTGTAATTTCTTGGTATTCATTTTTATTAGCATTGGTATCGGCCTTAATGGATATTCTAATATTGATAGATTTATTAGGAAGTATATAGCCATTATTATCTCTTGCAATACCTTGAAAGTTAATGCCCTTATTGGTTTGAGCGTATCCAAAATTTGAAACAGCACTTACTATATAACAGCATAATAAAATGAATAATGGAAATGTTTTCATTTTA
>CANCRC010000022.1 GCA_947380435.1 Chitinophagaceae bacterium | reverse complement strand
GCCATACGATCAAATCTTTTGAACATGGTGGCTTTTCTAACTTCAAATATTCTTCCCATAGTTGTGCGTATTAAGAGTTGCAAAAATAAGAAAAAAAAGTCCCCCCGAGTAATCGAGAGGACTTTTCTAATTTATCTTGATAATAAAATTATTTATTCAAATTACTATGCTTACGTCCATAAAGGAAGTAGACCACTAGGCCTAAAGCCATCCAAGCAAAGGCTACTTTCAAAGTTTGACTATCTAGGGCGAATATCATGGCTAAGCAAATAACAGCACCTAAAATAGGCACTAATGGCACCAATGGAGTTTTAAAAGGACGCTCCATATTCGGTGATTTTCTGCGTAATATCCAAATACCCGCACTTACCAGTACAAAGGCAAATAAAGTACCAAAGGAGGTTAAATCACCTGCCACATTACCAGGAATAAAGGCAGCAAACCCACCAACGAAAACAAATAAAATCCAGTTAGATTTATACGGCGTTCTAAACTTAGGATGTAATTCAGAGAATACTTTTGGAAGTAATCCGTCATTGGCCATTGAATAGAATACGCGTGATTGACCCATTAACATGACTAGAATAACAGAACTAAATCCTGCTAGAATAGCAACTGTTACAGCAGTGGCTAACCAACCATAGCCTGTCATATAAGTAGATATCGCATAAGCAACTGAAGCTTCACGACCTTTTAGTGGATCCACAAAATCTTTCCAGTTAGCCACACCAGTTAATACGTGTCCAAATAAAATGTATAAAATAGTACATACTACTAATGAACCTAGAATACCAATTGGCATATCTCTTTTAGGATTCTTTGCTTCTTGAGCCGCTGTAGATACCGCGTCAAAACCAATGAAAGCAAAAAATACAATAGCAGCACCCCCTAATACGCCACCCCATCCATGTTTAAAGGCACCGGAGTAATCGGCAATCACTTTACCTGAAGCATCAATTACGGGTGGTTGATTAGCAGGAATTAAATAAGGCGTATGATTTTCTGGACGAATAAACTGCCAGCCTAAAATAATAAATAGAATTACAATAGCTACTTTAATAAATACAATAATTGCATTGACTACAGCAGACTCTTGTGTTCCCTTAATTAATAATAAGGTTAACAATAATAATATTACTAAGGCGGGTGCATTAATCATGCCATGATGAAGTACGCCAGCACTATCGGTTATACTTTCGAGCGGGGAGTGGCTCCATTCATAAGGTATGGCTCCTCCCAGCAGCTTGTTTAAATATTCACTCCAAGCAATAGATACCGTTGCGGCGCCTAATGCATATTCCATAATTAAAGCCCATCCAATAATCCATGCTACTGTTTCTCCCATAGTTACATAAGAGTATGCATAGGCACTACCTGAAATAGGAATCATGGCAGCAAATTCTGCATAACATAAACCTGCAAAGGCACAACCTACGGCTGCTACTATAAAAGACAATGTTACACCTGGTCCTGCGGCTTGACCAGCAGCAGCGGCAGTTCTAACAAATAAACCTGCACCTATAATCGCACCTACCCCTAAGGCCACTAAATTACCAGCGCCCAATGTGCGTTTTAAGCCCTTGCCTCCGTCCTCAGATTGAGCAAGCATAGCTGTCAAATCTTTTTTTCTAAATAAACTCATAAATAATTGGTTTGTTGTGGTTTCAATTTATCTTGGAAAATAGCACTTTTTTTGCAAAACCTAGCTATAATTTCAGGGAAAATGATCCTTTTTTTTGCCCATTTTTTTTAGTACTTAAGTCTTATATTGCATTAATTAATATTGTATGAAAAAATCGAATAATCTTACTATTTACATCATTATAGCTATGATAGCAGGCGCTATTTTGGGCTATTATATTCATGAAAATTTTGATAAAGCCAGTATTGAAATTTTCTCAAAAAATATCAAACTGCTTACTACCATTTTTTTACGCTTAATTCAAATGGTTATTGCGCCCTTAGTTTTTACCACTTTAGTGGTAGGTATTTCAAGACTAGGCGATCTTAAAACTGTAGGCAGGGTGGGTGGCAAAGCCATGCTTTGGTTTGTAACTGCATCACTTGTGAGTTTATTAATTGGAATGGTGCTAGTGAATATTTTAAAACCAGGAGAAGGCATTGCTTTATCCAATGCAGATATGACAGGTGCAAGTGATTTGATAGGTAAAACACAGGCATTTAGTTTACCTGGTTTTATTGACCACGTTTTTCCAAAAAGTATGTTTGAGGCTTTAGCTAATAATGAAATTTTACAAATTGTTATATTTAGTGTTTTTTTTGGAGTAGCTGCGGCAGCCATGGGTAAAAAAACAGAAGGCTTAATGTTGGCTTTTGAAAATGGTGCGCATATCATTTTAAAAATGGTAGGTTATGTAATGAACTTTGCACCCATTGGTGTTTTTGGTGCCATTGCATCAGTAATAGCCACTAAAGGTTTGTCTATATTTCTTTTTTACGGAAAGTACTTATTGTATTTTTTAATAGGTATTGGAGTTTTATGGGTTGTTTTAATTACAGTAGGTTTTATTATCTTAAAAAAGAGAATGCCTTCATTACTTAAAATTATTACCAATCCATTGGTGATTGCATTTAGTACTACTAGTAGCGAAGCTGTATTTCCTAAATTAACGGAAGAACTAGAACGTTTTGGATGTAAGGATAAAATAGTTTCTTTCATTCTGCCATTAGGCTATTCCTTCAATTTAGATGGTAGCATGATGTATATGACTTTTGCGAGTATGGCCATTGCGCAAGCTTATGGCATTCATTTAGATCTTGGAACACAGCTAACCATGTTATTGGTATTAATGTTAACCAGCAAAGGTATTGCGGGTGTGCCTAGAGCCTCCTTGGTAGTGGTAACAGCCACTTGTGCCATGTTTCATATTCCACCAGAAGGCATTGCTTTAATTTTACCCATTGATCATTTCTGCGATATGTTTAGATCTGCTACCAATGTACTCGGCAATAGTTTAGCCACTACAGTGGTGAGCAAATGGGAAGGGGCACTTGAAAATCCGGCGCAAGCTTAAATATTTTATTGATGATTACATTATTAGATGCCTTTCATTGGAGTCAATTATTACAACCTCAATATTATATTGAAAATGGAGGGCTTTGGTTATTGCTTTTTGTAGTATTTGCAGAAACGGGTTTATTCTTTGGATTTTTCTTGCCCGGCGATAGTTTGCTTTTTGTAGCAGGTATTTATAGTGCGCCACTAGCTGCACAAATTTTTGCAAGCGACAATGAATGGCTTAATTTATTTACCATCTTCTCCGTTATTTCGGTGGCGGGTATTTTAGGAAATTATGTGGGCTATCAAATTGGTAATAAAGTGGGGCCTGCCATGTATGACTGGAAAGAAAATATATTTTTCAAGAAAAAATATTTAGTACAAGCACAGGATTTTTATGAAAAACATGGAGGACGTGCCATTGTTATTGCTAGGTTTATTCCTATTGTAAGAACATTTGCGCCCATAGTGGCAGGTATTGTAAAAATGGATAAAGGCAAATTTGTTTACTTTAATATTATTGGTTGCTTGGCCTGGGTAGCTTCTATGCTTTGCGCAGGACACTTTTTACAATCTTATATTTTAAATCATTTTCAGTTTGACTTAAAGAAACATTTAGAAGTAATTGTATTAGGTATTGTTTTTGTTACTACCGCACCGGTTATAATTCAAGTACTTAAGCATAGAACAAAAAAATAGGTTTACAAAAAAATTTAAATTAAATAGTAAAAAAGTATTTTTTAAAAATATAGTAACCATAAAAAGCTTATGACCACTAACAAACAAATAGGATTATTATCGCTACCTGTTTTTGTAGCAGCCCTCGGCTATTTTGTAGATGTATATGACTTGCTATTATTTACTATTGTAAGACAGCCTAGTGTAATGAGTTTAGGCTCCACTGCTGAAACTATAATTGTAGATAGCGCACATATTATTAACTGGCAAATGTCGGGCTTATTAATTGGGGGTATTTTATGGGGCGTCTTGGGCGATAAAAAAGGAAGGCTGAAGGTTTTGTTTGGTTCTATTATACTTTATTCTGTAGCCAACTTTTTAACTTCCTTTGTACAAACCGTTGACCAGTATGCTTATTGTCGTTTTTTAGGAGGTATAGGTTTGGCAGGTGAATTGGGAGCTGGTATTACTCTAGTTTCTGAAATGCTTCCTAAGAATAAAAGAGGTATTGGCACTTCCATGGTAGCAGGTATTGGTTTGTTTGGTGCTGTTTTCGCCTACTTTACATTTAAGGCCACTGCCGACTGGAGATTATGTTATCAAATAGGAGGGGTGCTTGGATTTTTCTTATTAATTCTTCGTGTGAAAGTAGCAGAGTCCTTTATGTTTGAGTCGGCTAAATTAGCCAAAATTTCAAAAGGTAATTTTTTATTATTCTTCAGCTCTTATAAACGTTTTTCAAAATACATCAAGGCCATTTTAATTGGTTTACCTACTTGGTTTGTAATAGGCGTAATGGTAAACTATAGCAACAAGTTTGCAACCACTTTATATGGGGTAAATTTAATTGATTCTGGTAAGTCGGTTATGTTTGCCTATGTGGGTATTGCTACTGGTGATTTATTGATTGGTTATGTGAGTCAATATTTTAAAAGCAGAAAAAAGGCCTTGCTCTTATTTTATACTTTTAGTGTCATTGGGATGGTTTTGTTTTTTAGTAGTTTCAATAATACCGACGATAGAATGTATGCCATTTGCACTTTCTTAGGTTTTAGTACAGGCTACTGGGCTATTTTCAATACCATGGCAGCAGAACAGTTTGGCACCAACTTAAGAGCTACCGCGGCCACTACTATACCGAATATGGTAAGAGGGGCCTTGCCTTTAATTAATTTTTTATTCTTAGATATATTACAAAAGAAAATGGGTTGGAATATTGTACAAAGTGGCATTTTCACAGGCGCTACTGTAATGCTCATTACCCTTATTGCTTTTGTATTTACGGAAGAAACCTACCACAAGGATTTAGATTATTTAGAGATGGATAGTCCACTTCCTTAGTTATTCAAGTATATGCGTTTATTATTTATACGTTTTTCCTCTATTGGTGATATTGTTTTAACCACAGCGGCGGTTCGCTGCGCTAAAAATCAAATGCCGGGTGTTGAAATACATTTTCTAACCAAGCTTTCGATGAAAGATTTGGTGATAGGGAATCCGAACATCGATCAATGTCATTTTTTAGATGAAAATATTGACCAGACTATTGCTGCATTAAAAGAAATACCCTTTGATTATATCATAGACTTGCATCATAACATTAGAACTTGGAAAATTAAAAAAGCCTTAGGAGTTCCTGCTTTTTCTTATAAAAAGTTGAGCATCCAAAAATGGTTATTTGCAAAACTACAACTCAATTTTTTACCTAAGACCCATGTATGTGATAGATATATCGACACCCTTCAGCATTTTAAAGTAAAGAATGATGGCAAGGGTTTAGATTATTTTTTTCCTAAGGACTATAGTTTTAAAGCGGCTAATTTACCTACAAGCCATCAGGCGGGTTTTATTGCCTTTGTCATTGGGGCTTCTTATTTTAATAAAAAAATGCCTGTGCAAAAATGGGTTGAACTTGCAAAGCAAATGAATAAGCCCATTGTACTTATTGGAGGCAAGGATGATATTACAAGCGCTAATGAAATAGCTGTTGCGGTTCCCGAATTTATATATAATGCTACTGGTAAATTCGACTTAAAAGAATCGGCTAGCATTATTCAAATGGCGCAGGTGGTGGTTTCTCACGATACTGGTTTTTTACATGTAGCTGCTGCCTTTAAAAAACCTACCATTACTATTTGGGGGGCCACTAGCCCTGCTTTACAGTTTGAAGCTTATTATCCTAAAGGTTCAACAACCCCTCATTATAATTCAATGGTAGCTCAATTAAATTGCCAACCTTGTTCGAAGCAAGGAGACAATAAATGTCCACAAGGGCATTTTGCTTGTATGCGACTACAAAATATTAATATGATTGCTAGTAAAACAAATGAGTTTTATAAATCTGTATAAAAAAAGCCTCCTACATTTAAGTAGAAGGCTTTTGAATAGTAACTTATTAAGTTTATTACGCTTAATAATTTTGATATAATTATTTCGCTTACTTGTTCAGAAACGATTACAATGTTTTTAAAACATCGTTCATGCTTCTAACAGCGTCTGCGCTTTTGTTAAAGGCTGCTTGTTCATCTGCAGATAAATCCATTTCTACAATTTTTTCCCAACCATTCTTGCCAATCACTACAGGAACGCCTAAGCAAATATCTTTTTGTCCGTATTCGCCATTCAAGCTTACGCAACAAGTAAATAATTTCTTCTCATCTCTTACAATACTTTCTACAAGAGCTGCTCCTGCTGCACCTGGTGCATACCATGCGGAAGTACCTAATAATTTAGTAAGGGTAGCACCACCTACCATGGTATCATTTATAATTTTTTCTTGTGCTGCTGCATCTAAGAATTTAGTAACAGGAATGCTATTCCAAGTAGCATGCTTAATTAAAGGAATCATGGTAGTATCGCCGTGTCCACCCACTACAATGGCGTTTAAGTCGGCAGGGCTGCAATTTAAAGCAGTGCTTAATTGATATTTGAAACGAGCACTATCTAAAGTACCACCCATTCCAATAATTCTATTTTTAGGTAAGCCAGTAGACTGTAAGGCCAAGTAAGTCATGGTGTCCATTGGGTTACTAATTACAATAATAATAGCGTTAGGAGAGAATTTTAAAATATTCTCACAAACACCTTTTACAATACCTGCATTCGTGCCAATTAATTCTTCACGCGTCATGCCTGGTTTACGAGGTAAGCCAGAAGTAATCACTACTACATCTGAATTCGCTGTTTTGCTATAATCATTGGTACTGCCACTAATTTTTGTATCAAATCCTAATAAAGCAGCGGTCTGCATCATGTCCTGCGCTTTGCCTTCTGCAAATCCTTCTTTAATATCTAATAAGACTAATTCTTCTGCTAATTCTTTGCGAGCAATATTGTCTGCGCATGTTGCTCCTACGGCTCCTGCACCTACTACGGTAACTTTCATATTAATTAATTTTTAATTGTGTATTTTAATTTTACGGGACAAAGTTAGTTATTTACCTTCTATTATTTTAATCAATTCGAAAACATCTGCCCCTTGTTCATATACTTTTAACAATACCCCTTTTTGATATAAGGCCACAAAGGGAGTCATTCTTGGACGGTAAAATGTAGGTAGGGTAAAATTAGGGTCGCGGCCAATAATCACATTGGGCTTATCTACTAAATTAAACTTTGCAGCAAATTTCTTAATAGACTCCATATCGCGGTAGCTATCCCATATAAATAATACGTTTTTGAATTTGTCCGCATACTTGTTTATTTCACCCGCCTCTTTTTCACAATGAGGGCAGTCTGGGCTAAATATAATAATGCAGGTAAATGCATACTTAGGCATTTGCTTATTGGTAATTTCTTTTCCATCTATTGAAGTAATAGAGAAGGCAGGAATTTTGTTATCCTTCATGTAAGGAGCATTAGGGTCTCCAGTAGTTTGTGCATCTAAAGTTGCAATGAATAAAAAACTAAATAGGGTAGCAAAAAAATATTTCATAGTATTAATTTAAGGTTTATTTAGAAGGGTTGGATTGCATGCGCATGGCCTTGGCATCTTGTAAAAAATCGGAGGCGAAAATAAAATTATTGAGTAGTTTGTTTTCACTATATATAATGTCTTTATTAGAGCCTTCCCATTCTTTCTTGCCCTGATGTAAGTAAATAATGTGATTGCCAATTTCCATTACACTATTCATATCATGGGTAACCACCACGGTGGTAATATTAAATTCAACAGTAAGTTCATGTATTAATTTATCAATAACCATGGAGGTTTGAGGGTCTAGTCCTGAATTAGGTTCATCGCAAAATAAATATTTAGGTTTCATTACTAAAGCACGGGCTAATCCTACTCTTTTTTTCATACCTCCACTTAATTCAGCAGGAAATTTATGATTCACCCCTTCTAATTGAACGCGGGCTAAAATTTCGTTCACTTTTATTTTCTTCTCCGTGTCGGTTAAAGTTGAAAACATATCTAAGGGGAACTTCACATTATCTTCCACCGTTAAAGAATCAAATAATGCATTGCCTTGAAATAACATACCTAGGTTCTGTCTTAAATCTTTTCTTTCTTCTTTGTCCATTGTAGAAAAAAGCATGTTGTCAAATAGTATTTCACCTTTATCGGCTTTCAATAAATCAACAATACATTTTACTAGAACTGTTTTACCACTACCGCTAGTGCCTATAATTAAATTACATATACCAGGTTTGAATTCAGCACTGATATCATCAATGACTACCTTGTCGCCAAACTTTTTGCTAATATTTTGTATTTCAATCATAATAATTAGCTTAAGGGTATTTGTAAACGAAGTAAGTCCTCGAAAGTATCGGCCCTGCTTATTAAAGTGGCAGCACCATTTTTATATAAAACCTGTGCAGGCTTGTACCTAGCATTGTAATTACTAGACATTTCATAGCCATAAGCGCCTGCATTAAAAAATACTAAGTAGTCGCCTTCTTCAATACTAGCAATAGGGCGGTCCCAAGCAAAAGTATCGGTCTCGCATATATTACCTACTACTGCATATTTTTTTTCTTCTTTATTGGGCGCTGTAATATTTACTATATGATGGTAAGCATCGTAAAACATAGGTCTTATTAAATGGTTTAAGCCACTATTAATACCTGCAAATTCTATGTCGCCCGATTTTTTTAAAACATTTACCTGTGTTATAAAATAGCCCGACTCACTCACTAAATATTTTCCAGGTTCAAACCAAGCAGTTAGATTACGTCCCATTTTGGCCGACAGCTTTTCCATAATTTTATTCACCTCCGCACCCAGTAATGCAATATCTGTTCCTTTTTCTTCAGGCATATAAGGTACTTTAAAACCACCTCCAAAATCTAATATATTTACTGTAGGAAAATCGGGTAATAATTCTTCAAACACAGTGGCCGATTGTAAAAACACGGCTACATCTTTAATTTCACTACCTGTATGTATATGTAAGGCAGAAATTTTAATGCCATACTTATTTTGAATATTTTTTAGCGCTTCTTTTTCTGTATAAGGAATGCCAAACTTGCTTTTATTATGCCCGGTAGAGATTTTTAAATTTCCTCCTGCCATAATATCGGGTCTAATTCTAATACCCACTGGGTATCTTCCGCCGAAGGCAGCGCCAAATTTTTCTAAGTTAGAAAGGCTATCAATATTTACATGCACGCCTAAGCTTACGGCTTCTTTTATTTCCTCGAAAGCAACACTGTTGCTGGTGTATAAAATATTTTCAACATCGAACCCAACATGCATGGCTAATTTAACTTCGTTAATAGAACTACAATCGATATTGCAGCCTGCATTTTTAACAAGGTTTAAAATATGAATATTGGTAAGTGATTTGCAAGCATAAAAAAATCGGGTAGACTTCGTTGAAAAATGAGTCAATAAGTTTTGATATTGGCTCTCCATTTTTTCACCATGGTACACATAGAGTGGCGTGCCATAGGTAGCGGCAGCTTTATTAAGCTCTTCAAAAGTTAAACTTGAATTCATTACACGAAGATACAATCAGAACTAGGTTCTGTCATTATAACAAGACTATAATTTTGAAAAAAAATAGAACTAAGTACTGTCTAAGATAGCCTAATGAACCGGACTTTCAGGGGTCTCATCTTCCTCGTTAGATTCAGCCTCGTAGCCGTCGGTTTCTTCAGGTAAGTTAGGTGTTTCTTCCTCTTCGGTTTGTTCTAAAACACTGTTGTCTGTGAAGTCTTCAGGCTTGATAACAGTAGCTTCTACCAATTGATCGGCTAAAACCTCTCTAATTTTTGGTAAATCATCGGTTGAATTAATACCGAAGTAATCCATGAAGTTTTTAGAAGTAGAATATACTAAAGGCTTACCTGGTAAATGTTCGTTACGACCACTAATGGTAATTAATTCCTTTTCTAATAATTTTTGAATAGAGTAATCGCTGTTCACACCTCTGATGGCTTCCACTTCACCCTTGGTGATAGGTTGCTTGTAAGCAATAATGGCTAAAGACTCTAAAGCAGCATTGGAAAGACGCTTTAAAAATTTATCTCCATTTAATTGAGCAATAGTTTTATGAAAATCGGGCTTGGTTAAAAACTGCCAGCCACCGCCACTTTGTTTTAATTCAAAAGGATAAAATTCAGTGCTATACTTTTCTTGAATTCCATTCAATGCGCTTTCTACTTGGTCTAAACTAATACGCTCTTCTAAAAATCCAAAAGCATTATTAATAAGTTCGGTAATATCATTCGCGTTCAATGCTTTTTCACTTGCAAAAATAAGCGCTTCAATATGAGGTATAATTTGACTAATTTCCATAGTGGTTGGGTCTTAACCGTTCAATGCTGCTGCACCACTTACAATTTCCGTTAATTCGGTTGTAATAGCTGCTTGACGTGCACGGTTATATGATAATTTCAATGATTTTAATAATTCGTTAGCGTTTTCACTTGCCTTATCCATTGCAGTCATTCTCGCACCGTGCTCACTTGCATTCGCGTCTAGTACTGCTTTGAATAGTTGTGTGTTTAAAATTTTTGGCATTAACTCAGCTACCAACACTTCTTTCTGTGGTTCAAAAATAAAATCTGTTTTTTTCTTATTTGCTTTTTTAGCTAAAGTAGGAATAGGTAAAAAAGGTTCTGCTGTAGGTAATTGAGTAGCAGCATTTTTAAACTCACTGTAAATAATTTCTATTGCATCAAATTCTTTATTGGCAAATGCGCTCATCGCTGCTTTCGCTGCAGTTTGTACATTTTCAAATTTTAAATTCAAGAAAATATCTTTGAAATCGGCATTGGTTTTGTAACCTGTTTTTGTTAAACTCTCGTATCCTTTCTTTCCAATATTCCAGATAGTAATATTTTTATTCGCGTATTTTTCTGCAATCGTAGTCTTTGCTAATTTTACTAAGTTGGCATTGTATCCACCGCATAAACCTCTATCGGAAGTAATGACTATAAATAAAACATTATTCACAGGACGTGTTTCAGCTAAAGCTAAATTCATATCGCCATCCAAGCTTCCAATAATATTGCTTAACATTTCTTGCAACTTACGCGTATAAGGTCTCATTTGAGTGATCGCATCTTGCGCACGGCGTAATTTAGCAGCACTTACCATTTTCATGGCCTTGGTTAACTGCTGCGTACTTTGGGTACTTTTAATCCTATTTCTTACTTCGTTTAATTGACCTGCCATAGCATTTTTTAGTTTCTGATGTTCAAGTGGAAGCCCGTCAAAATGTTGGGGTTCCAAAGGCGAGCAAAGGTATCATTTTTTCGTCCATTTTTCAATTTTAAGGCCATTGTTGTTATTTTTTATATTGGACCCCCCTTAAAACCTTCAAACTCACCCCAATTACTTAACTTTGGCACGCCTATTGAGTATAGGAAATAACACAATTATCAAGCAGGAATATGTTGCAAATTATAAGTAAACTATTTGGAGGTTCGAAAAGCGAAAAAGACGTTAAGAAAATAGACCATTTGGTGGCTGTTATTAATGGCCATTTCAATAGCTATAAAACCCTTTCCAACGACCAGTTAAGAGCTAAAACCACTGAATTCAAGGCTAAAATTAAGGCCTATTTAGCCGATACCGATAGCCAAATCGAAGCCCTTCAAGCCGAGGCGGAAGCCCTGCCTATTAGCGATTTTATGGGTAGAGATGCTTTGTATGAGCAGGTAGATTTGCTCAAAAAACAAAAGGACAGCACCTTGGAAAAGGTACTTTGGGACATTTTGCCAGAAGCTTTTGCGGTAGTTAAAGAAACGGCCCGCAGATTTACCGAAGAAGAGGAATTAGTGTCCACAGCTACCCAACTAGATAGAGACTTATCTGTCAAAAAAGAATATATCAATATTAAGGGCGACCAGTCGGTATTCCAAACAACTTGGAAGGCGGCAGGCACACCCATTACTTGGAATATGGTGCACTACGATGTACAGTTATTAGGAGGTATTGTTTTGCATCAAGGTAAAATTGCCGAGATGTCAACTGGAGAAGGTAAAACATTGGTATCTACTTTACCTGCTTATTTAAATGCACTAGCGGGTGAAGGGGTACATATTGTAACCGTGAATGACTACTTAGCTAAAAGAGATAGTGAATGGAATGGTACTTTATTTGAGTGGTTAGGTATTACAGTAGATTGTATCGATAAGCATCAGCCGAATTCAGAAGAGCGTCGTAATGCTTACCGTGCGGGTATAACATACGGAACCAATAATGAATTTGGGTTTGATTATTTAAGAGATAATATGGTGCATACACCAGAAGAGATGGTGCAACGCAAACATCATTATGCCATGGTGGATGAAGTGGATAGTGTATTAATTGATGATGCGCGTACACCCTTAATTATTTCTGGTCCCATTGGACATCAAACTGGAGAGCAACAATTTTTTGAATTGAAACCAAGAATTGAAAAATTGGTGGAGATGCAAAAGAAAACAGTGAATCAATTTTTAATTGAGGCTAAAAAGAAAATAGCAGAAGGCAACGACGATCCTAAGGATGGCGGAAAGGCTTTGTATACAGCGTTTAGAGGCTTGCCTAAAAACAGTGCCATTATTAAATACTTGAGTGAGCCTGGGGTGAGAGTGAAATTGCAAAAAGCAGAGAACCATTATTTAGCAGATCAGCAAAGAGAAATGCCTCATGTAGATGCGGATTTATTTTTCCATATTGATGAAAAAAATAATTCAGTAGAATTAACCGACAAAGGTTTGCAATTAATTACCAAGCAAGGAGAAGACCCTAATTTCTTTTTGCTTCCTGATATTAGTGTGGCTTTAAATGCCATTGATCAAAATGCCCATTTAAAAGCGGAAGAAAAATTCCAACAAAAAGAAAGTATTATTACTGAATATAGTATTAAGGCCGATCGTATTCACACAGTGAATCAATTATTAAAAGCCTATACTTTATTTGACAACGATGTAGAATATGTAGTCATTGATGGACAAGTAAAAATTGTAGATGAGCAAACGGGTCGTATAATGGAAGGCCGTCGTTATTCAGACGGATTACACCAAGCCATTGAAGCCAAAGAAAATGTAAAAATTGAAGCGGCTACTCAAACCTATGCCACTATTACTTTGCAGAACTTTTTTAGAATGTATCATAAGTTGGCGGGGATGACAGGTACTGCGGAAACAGAGGCTTCAGAGTTTTGGAGTATTTATAAATTAGATGTGGTTTCTATTCCTACCAATATTCCAGCTATTAGAAATGACGAACAAGATTTAGTGTACAAAACCAAGCGTGAAAAACTAGGAGCAGTTATAGATGCCATTGTTACTTTAAGAGATCAAGGCCGTCCTGTTTTATGCGGAACTACTTCCGTAGAAGTAAGTGAATTATTAAGTAGAATGTTGCGTCAGCAAAATATTCCACACAATGTACTCAACGCAAAACAACATGCGCGTGAAGCACAGGTGGTAGCGGAAGCAGGTTTAACTGGAGCTGTTACTATTGCCACTAACATGGCAGGTCGTGGAACCGATATTAAATTAAGTCCTGAAGTGAAAGCTGCAGGGGGTTTAGCTATACTAGGAACAGAGCGTCACGAGTCTCGTCGTGTAGACAGACAGTTGCGTGGACGTGCTGGAAGACAAGGAGATCCAGGATCTTCTCAATTCTTTATTTCTTTGGAAGACGATTTAATGCGCATGTTTGGAAGTGAGCGTATTGCTAAAGTAATGGACTTTGCAGGTTACAAGGAAGGAGAAGTGATTCAGCACAGCATGATTACAAAATCTATTGAGCGTGCACAGAAAAAAGTAGAGGAAAATAACTTTGGTGTAAGAAAGCGTTTATTAGAATATGATGATGTGATGAACAAACAAAGAACAGTGATTTACAAAAAAAGAAATCATGCTTTGTTTGGAGAAAGACTAGCCTTGGATTTAGACAATGCATTTTATCAAGTGATTGAAGGCATGGTGACGAACTATAAATTGAACAACGATTACGAAGGGCTTAAATTATCCTTAATTGTTCAAACAGGTTTTGATACTAAAATAACTCAAGAGGAATTTAAGACTGCCAATGATAATACCTTGGTGGAGTTAGTGTATCAAGAAGCCATTGCACATTATGAGTATAAGAAAAAGGATATGATGCAGCAAAGTATTCCTGTTTTCAAAAATATTAGAAAAAACCAAGGCGGACATATTGAGAATGTGATTGTGCCCGTGGGCGATGGAAAAATTGCGTATAATGTACTGGTGAACTTAGATAAAAATGTAAGCACAGAAGGTGCCACACTAGCAGCACAAGCAGAAAAAAATATTTCCTTAAGCTTTATAGACGATGCTTGGAAAGAACATTTAAGAGCCATGGACGATTTAAAACAATCGGTGCAAACAGCTACTTACGAACAGAAGGATCCACTCGTTATTTATAAGATGGAGGCTTTTGAATTATTTAGAAAAATGGATATTGAGATTAATCAGAAGCTAGTTCAATTTTTATGTCATGCGCATTTGCCTTTAGAAGATGCAGTGAAAGAAGGACGTCAACAAAAAACAGACTTAAGTAAATTAAGTGCGAATAGAACAGAGGATGCAGGTGGCAATGCTTATCATGATCCAAGTGATATAAAGCAAGCGCCTATTCAAGTAGGTCCTAAAACAGGACGCAACGATCCTTGTCCTTGTGGTAGCGGAAAAAAATTCAAAGCTTGTCATGGAAAAGATGCCGCTTAATAAATACATCGACCATACTATTTTAAAACCCACTTGTTTAGTGGCGGACATTGAAAAGTTATGTGCTGAGGCTAAGCAGTATGATTTTGCAGCAGTATGTGTGCCTCCTAATTTTGTGAAATTAGCGAAAGAAAAACTGCTAGGTACGACCGTGCAAGTAGCTACTGTTATTGGATTTCCATTTGGGTATAGTGCTACAGAAGCAAAAATTGCAGAAATTATTTTAGCCATGGTAGATGGCGCCGATGAATTAGACGTGGTGGCGAATATCTCTGCTATTAAAAACGGCGATTGGTCTGTTATTGCTGATGAAATCAATCATATCATGCCCATAATTCGATCTAAGAATAAGGTGGTAAAAATAATTATAGAGTCGGGTGTTTTAACCGATGATGAAATAATTAAGTGTTGCGATATTTACGGAATTGCGGGTATTGATTATTTAAAAACATCTACCGGCTATGCAGAAAAAGGAGCTAGCGTAGAAGCGGTTAAATTATTTAGAAAACATTTACCAGATCAAGTGCAAATAAAGGCCTCGGGCGGTATTAGAGACTATGCAGCTGCTAAATTAATGATAGAGGCCGGTGCAACGCGTATAGGCTGTAGTGCTGGGGTGGCCATTGTATCGGGCGCTAATGCAGATAATGTAAAATCTAATTATTAACTTTACGATTATCATGTTACTAGAGAAAATAAAATCATTAGCCAAAAAGCATCAAGCAGAAAATGTTTCTATACGCAGACATTTGCATGCAAATCCTGAATTAAGTTATCAAGAATTTGAGACCAGTAAATATGTGCAAGCACAATTAAAAGCTATTGGTATTCCTTTTACTGTTATTGCCACTACTGGAGTATTAGGAATCATTGAAGGAAAAAATCCAGGCAAGCGAATTATTGCACTTCGTGCCGATATGGATGCACTTCCTATTATTGAAGAAAATAAAGTCGATTATATTTCTACAAAAGAAGGCGTGATGCATGCCTGCGGACATGATGTGCATACTACTATATTATTAGGGGCTGCTAAAATTTTATGGACTTTGCGTGAAGAATTTGAAGGCACGATTAAATTATTATTTCAACCAGGAGAAGAAAAAAATCCCGGTGGGGCAAGTTATATGATTCGTGACGGAGCGCTTAAAAACCCAGTACCACAAGGTATTATAGGGTTACATGTGCATCCAGGATTGAATCATGGAAAATTAAGTTTTAGAAAAGGACGCGTCATGGCCAGTGCCGATGAATTATATGTTTCTATCAAAGGTCCAGGAGGACATGCTGCCACGCCGCATCAAACAGTAGACACTGTTTTAGTAGCTGCGCAATTAATTACAAGTTTACAAACTATCATAGCACGTAATCGCGATCCACAAAATCCGTCGGTGCTTTCCATTTGTTCGGTACATGGTGGTAATACAACTAATGTGATTCCGAGCGAAGTAAAATTAATGGGTACTTTCAGAGCCATGGATGAAGTATGGCGTTTTAAAGCACATGAATTAATGCTGCAACAAGCAAAAGGTTTGTCTTTGGCTACAGGTGCTGAAATAGATTTTAGAGTAGATGTAGGATATCCCACTGTAGACAACGAACCTATTATTACTGAAGCGGCTTGGAAATTAGCAGATACATTTATGGGTGCTAGCAATGTAGAAGAAACAGAAAAAAGAATGGGCGCTGAAGATTTTGGATATTATTCGCAAGTAATACCTGGATGTTTTTTCAGACTAGGTGTACGCAATGAATCGAAGGGCATTATACATAATGTTCATACTCCACACTTTAATATTGAGGAAGAATCCATTGAAAATGGAGTAGGGATGATGGCATGGTTAGGTACTCAATTATTTGCATAAAGCACTATATTTCAACAATATATAGTACAAAAAACTCGTTTTGTATATATTCAGTAGCTTTGTAAAACTCGTAAACTAACATTCGTTATAAATTTATTACATGTCGAATAAAGAAAATCTAAGAAAAGAACAGGCTTTAGAATACCATGCGAATGGCAGACCAGGTAAAATTGAAGTCGTTCCTACCAAGGAAGCTAAAACGCAAAAAGATTTATCTCTTGCTTATAGCCCTGGAGTAGCTATTCCTTGTACTGAAATAAAAAACAATCCATCTGATGTATTTAAGTATACAGCTAAAGGAAATTTAGTGGGAGTCATTACTAATGGAACAGCCGTTTTAGGTTTAGGTAATATTGGGCCCTTAGCGAGTAAGCCGGTGATGGAAGGGAAGGCCGTACTATTTAAAATTTTCGCCGACATTGATGTATTTGATATTGAGATTAACGAAACCGATCCAGATAAATTTGTAGAGATTGTAAAATCATTGGAGCCTACATTCGGTGGTATTAATTTAGAAGATATAAAAGCGCCTGAATGTTTTTATATAGAAAAGAAATTAAGAGAATCCATGTCCATTCCGGTAATGCATGACGACCAGCATGGAACAGCCATTATTAGTAGCGCTGCTTTATTAAATGCATTAGAATTACAAAAGAAAAAAATTGACAAAGCAAAGTTTGTAGTGAGTGGCGCGGGCGCTGCAGCTATGGCATGTATAAAATTATATGTTGCCTTAGGTGCAAAGCATGAAAATTTTATTTTGTTTGATGTTGACGGTGTCTTACATACAGGCAGAACCGATTTAGGAGAAGATAGAAAACCCTTTGCGATTAAAGCAGAGAATATGACATTGGCACAGGCCTTTAAAACAGCCGATGTGTTTTTAGGTTTAAGCGTGGGTAATATTGTAACTACTGATATGGTAAACTCCATGCCAAAAAATCCGATTGTATTTGCATTAGCGAATCCCGATCCTGAGATTGATTATGACGCAGCTACTTCAGCAAGAAAAGATATTATCATGGCTACGGGCCGTTCCGATTTTCCGAATCAGGTGAATAATGTTTTAGGTTTCCCTTATATATTTAGAGGTGCTTTAGATGTGCGTGCAAAGTCTATTAACGAAGCTATGAAGTTAGCGGCAGTAAATGCACTTGCAGACTTAGCAAAATCGGCCGTGCCTGATGCAGTGAATATGGCCTATAATCAACAGAATTTATGTTTTGGCCCTGAATATATTATTCCTAAACCTTTAGATCCAAGATTATTAAGTACACTGGCACCTGCAGTGGCAAAAGCAGCGGTAGCATCGGGTGTAGCGCAACAACCTATTTCAAATTGGGATGAATATGAATTACAATTAAACAAGCGTTTAGGTTTAGATAATCAATTAATGCGTTTAATTAGTAATAAAGCGCGTCGCGATCCTAAGCGTTTAGTATTCTCCGATGCAGAAAATGTAAAAATATTAAAAGCAGCTAGTATTGTATACGACGATGGTATTGCTTATCCAATATTATTAGGCAATGAAACTAGAATTAAAAATATAGCAGAAGCGAATAATATTGACATTAGTGATTTACCTATTATAGATGTTAGAAGCGATGAGATGGAAGAGAAAAGAGAGTTCTTTGGATCTATCTTATTTCAAAAAAGACAACGCAAGGGTATTAATAAATACGAGAGCTTAAAACTAATGCGCACGCAAAATTATTTTGGTGCCATGATGGTGGAAACCGGCGAGGCAGACGCGATGTTATCAGGCTTAACTAGAAATTATACCGATGGTATTAAACCAGCACTTCATATTATAGGTACAGAAGAAGGCGTGAAGAAGATTGCTGGAATGTATTTGTTGTTGACTAAAAAAGGTCCTTTGTTTTTAGCCGATACAACAGTGAATATTAATCCGAATGCAGAGGAGCTTGCAGACATTGCTTTACTGGTGGCTAAAGAAGTGCGCAATTTTAATATGGAGCCAAGAATTGCTATGTTAAGTTATTCTAATTTTGGAAGTAGCGATACACCAGAAGCGCAAATGGTTGCAGAAGCCACTAGAATTATTAAGCAAAGAAACCCTTCCTTAATTGTAGATGGAGAAATGCAAGGTATGATGGCCTTTAATAAAGAAATTTTAAAAGAAAATTATCCATTCAGCGATTTAGTAGATGCGCAAGTGAATGTACTCATCTTCCCTAATTTAACTTCTGGAAATATAGCTTATCATTTATTAAAAGAAATAGGCGGGGTGGATATTATTGGTCCTATCTTACTTGGTTTGAAAAAACCAGTGAATGTGCTTCAGTTAGGTTCTGGGGTGAGAAATATCATTAATATGGCTACCGTAGCTGTAGTAGATGCTCAGTTAAAAACCAGGATAGACACTAACTTAGAAGTACAAAGAGTAAGTTGGTGGAAGCGTATGAAAAAGAGAAAGAAATAGGTTATTTTTGTGGCATGAATATTTTTACTCATTTTGGCTACTTCCTTTTGATGTTAAAAGGAATGTTTACAAAAACCGAAAACAAAAAAATGTTTTGGAATGAGTATATCAAACAATGCATGGACATTGGTTTTGGTTCCTTACCCATTGTTATTATCATTTCCTTTTTTTTAGGCGCAGTTATTACTGTACAAACAGCAGCGCAGTTTGTCAATCCTTTAATTCCTATTACTACTGTGGGTATTGTCGTTAGAGATAGTATGCTACTTGAATTTGCGCCCTCTTTTTTAAGTATTGTTTTAGCAGGAGTGGTTGGCTCTAAGATTGCAAGTGAATTAGGCAATATGCGCATTAGCGAGCAAATAGACGCACTTGAAATTATGGGTATCAATACCAAGAACTATTTAATTCTTCCTAAAATACTGGCTTGCTTCACCATTGTACCCTTATTAGTAGGAGTGTCTGCTGTTATTGGTGTTTGGGGTGGTTATTTTGTGGGTGGGCTTACTGGTTCAGTAGCGCCAGAGGTTTTCATTATGGGTATTAGAAAAGGTTTCGAAACCAATTATGTTACCATTGCCTTTTATAAATCGTTTATTTTCTCTTTTATCATAAGCACTGTGCCTTGTTATTTTGGATACAATGTAAAAGGCGGAGCATTAGAAATTGGTAAAGCGGGCACGCAGTCGGTGGTGGTAAGTTGTATACTTATACTCATTGCCGATTATTTAGTAGCTGCCATTGCTATTTAAGTTAACTTAGTAGTACAAATTTATAAAATGAAAATAAGCTTTCATGGCGCTGCCAGAACCGTTACAGGATCTAAGCATTTAGTGCAATTAGATAATGGCGAAAATTTTTTATTAGACTGCGGGTTGTTTCAAGGAATGGGTAGAGATACCGATTCACTGAATGCAAGTTTTGGTTTTGATGCCAGTAAAGTAAACTTTGTTATTTTATCACATGCACATATCGACCATTCTGGATTACTTCCTAAATTAGCTAAAGAAGGTTTTAAAGGAAATATTTATTGCACGCCTGCCACCAAGGCACTTACAGAAATTTTATTGGAAGACTCTGCCATGATTCAAAGAGACGACGCTAAATATGGCAATAAGCGAAGAGCTAGACAGGGCCTGCCTCCCATTGAGCCCTTGTATGATATGGATGATGTAAATATAGTACTACCACTTTTAACTATTGTTGAATATAATATGCCCACAAAAATTTTTAATTCAGTAGAATTATTATTTACCGATGCTGGACATATTATAGGAAGTGCTGCAGTAAGTTTGAAAATTAAAGAAGGCACAGAGACTAAAACACTCAC
>CANCRC010000021.1 GCA_947380435.1 Chitinophagaceae bacterium | reverse complement strand
GGGCCAGTAGGCATATTCTATAAGCAGTTTTCTGTAACTATGGCCACTTCCATTATTTTATCGGGTGTGATTGCATTAACACTAACACCTGCACTATGTGCTACTTTATTAAAAAATACGCATGGTGTTCATAAAACAAAAAACTGGTTAAATAATTTCTTAGAAAAATTTAATAACGGTTTTGCAACTGTTTTAAGAAAGTATAAAAAATTACTTATTCTTATTGTGAATAGAAGAGTAGTTACTATTATTACTTTAGTTGCTTTCTGTTTTGCTACTTGGGGCTTAAGTTCAAGAATTCCATCTGGTTTTATTCCCAATGAAGACCAAGGTATATTTTATGCAATTATTCTTACTCCGGCGGGTTCTACACTAGAGAGAACCAATGAGGTTTTAGGGCAAATTCAAAAAGTAGCTAATGGCATGGAAGATATAGCTTCTGTCTCTACTATTGCTGGTTATGAAATTTTAACAGAAGGTACAGAAGCCTGTTCTGGCACTTGTTTAATAAATTTAAAAAGTTGGGGTAATAGAAAACACTCTGTAGAAGAAGTGATGAAAGAATTAGAAGAAAAGACAAAAGATATTAAAGGCGCTAAGATTGAATTGTTTCCTCCACCTGCTGTGCCAGGTTATGGTGCAGCAGGTGGATTTGAGTTGCGTCTGTTAGATAAAACAGGTAGCGGCGATTATAAAAAAATGGAAGAGGTGAGCCAGGCATTTACCAAAGAATTAAATAAGCGTCCTGAATTAACCTCGGTATTTACTTTTTATAATGCCAGTTTCCCTCAATACATTTTAAAAGTAGATAATGAAAAGGCACAACAAAAAGGTATTACCATTGACAATGCCATGAATAATTTATCAACTTTAATTGGTAGTAACTATGCAAGTAGTTTTATCAAATTTGATCGTCAGTATAAAGTAATGGTTCAGGCCTTACCAGAATACAGGGCCTTGCCTCAAGATATTTTAAAACTGTATGTAAAAAATGACCGCGGAGAAATGGTACCTTATTCTGCTTTTATGACGGTAGATAAAGTATATGGTTTAGAAGAAATAACAAGACATAATATGTATAATTCTTCTGAGGTAAGTGGTGGTGCTGCGCCTGGCTATAGTAGTGGAGCAGCCATTGCCGCTATTACCGAAGTGGCTAAGAATAAATTACCTAGAGGTTTTGGCATTGACTGGGCAGGTATTTCAAAAGATGAAGTAGGCCAAGGGAATCAAGCTATTTATATATTTTTAATTTGCTTGATATTTGTATACTTACTTTTAGCAGCTCAATATGAAAGTTTCATATTGCCTTTTCCAATTATTTTGTCCTTACCCACTGGTATATTTGGTGCCTTTTTCTTTCTTAAAGTTTTAGGCTTAGAAAATAATATATACGCACAGGTAGCCATGGTAATGCTCATTGGCTTGTTAGGTAAAAACGCTGTATTAATTGTTGAATTTGCTGTACAAAAACATAGAGCAGGTATGACCGTATTTCAAGCTGCTATTGCAGGCGCTTCTATCAGGTTAAGGCCCATATTAATGACTTCTTTTGCCTTTATCGCAGGATTAATTCCATTGGTATTTGCAACAGGTCCGGGATCAATAGGCAATAGAACTATTGGAGCTGCTGCTGCAGGGGGTATGTTATTCGGAACCATCTTTGGGGTAATAATCATCCCTGGATTGTATTACATATTTGCACGTATTTCCGAGAGAAATTTATTAATTGAAGACGAAGAAGAAAATCCATTAACTGAAGAAATTGATTAAGATGAAAATATTTAGAACTAATTATAGCATTGTGGTTTTATTAGTAGGCCTATTATATATAGGTTGTAAATCACCTATTGCAATGGAGGCAACTGATACTAGTAAGCTGCCCGTAAATTATGCTGCTTTAAAAGACAGTACCAATTCTGCCAATATAAATTGGAGAGATTTTTTTACTGACAAATATTTGCTAGCCCTTATTGATACTGCAGTAAAAAATAATTATGATGTATTAACTACCCTTCAAGAAATTGAAGTAGCTAGCAATAAAGTGAAGCAAAAAAATGGCTTATTGTTACCAAGCTTTTCGCTCGGGGCTAATTTGGGAGTGAGTAAAGTAGGGCGTTATACTTCTAATGGAGCAGGGGATGCTAGTGCAGATATAACACCTGGTCAATTGGTTCCTGAAAATTTACCCAATATTTCATTGGGTTTTGAAACTTCATGGGAGGCCGATATTTGGGCCAAGTTGCGTAATGCCAAAAAAGCAAGTTTCACTAGGTATTTAGAAACTGTGGAAGGAAAAAATTTGGTAACCACTAGTTTAATTGCAGAAGTGGCTAGTTCTTATTATGAATTATTGTCTTTAGATAACCAGTTAAGTATTATAGAAGAGACAATTGCCATTCAAAAAAATGCTTTAGAAATAGTTAAAGTACAAAAAGAGGCAGCGGTTGTTACTGAGCTAGCTGTAAAACAATTTGAAGCACAAGTATTTAATTCGCAAGCCTTGGCTTTTGGTATTCAACAAAAAATTGCAGAGAGTGAAAACAAAATAAACTTTTTATTAGCTAGGTATCCACAAAAAATAGAAAGAGATAAGATGGCCTTTACTAGCCTTGCGCCAAAATTCATGCAAGTAGGCATACCTTCGGACTTATTAAAAAATAGACCTGATATTAAACAAGCTGAATTAGAATTATTTGCCACTAAATGTGATGTACAAGTAGCTAAAGCAGAATTTTATCCTTCTCTAAATATTAATGGGGGTATGGGTTTTCAAGCTTTTAAAGCTTCCTACTTGTTTACTACTCCTCAGTCGTTGATGTATTCAATAGCAGGCGATTTGGTTATGCCTATTATAAATAGAGCAGGCATTAAGGCAGAATTTAATAACGCGAATGCCTATCAAATTGAAGCATTGTATAATTATCAAAAGTCTATTTTAAATGGCTATGTAGAAGTGTCTAATGAATTATCTAATATCCAAAATTTAGAAAAAGCCTACCAATTAAAAGCACAGGAAGTGGGTGCTTTGAATAGTTCGGTGGAATTGTCTAATGAGTTATTTAAGTCGGCTAGGGCCAATTACTTAGAAGTGCTTATGGCTCAAAGAGATGCCTTATCGGCAAGGCTAGAATTAGTAGAATCTAAAAAGAACCAATTAATGGCCATTGCGAATATGTATAAGGTATTAGGAGGTGGTTGGAAATAAATGTTATTTTAGTTTAGGTCCCATAGGAAGGGTATAACCCAAATTCAGTATAAATTCCATCGTACCAAAACCTTGTTTGGCGTTGCCTTTGTATACATCTAGGTTATAATAATAAGCATAATCTAATTTTCCTGCGAACTCAAGATATAATTTTTTACGAAAGGTACTTCTTAGCGCATATTCAAGTCCTGTATTCCAACCACCAAACTGAAATCCTTGTTTATTTTCTTTACCAAACAATTTATTTTCTACATGAGGAATTAAGGGGCCTATACCTGCTTTTGCTAAACCATCTATTGCAATAAAATCATTCGATAAATTTTTGAAACGCTTTCTTTTTACAATATTGAATAATAAAAAATTAGCACCATTATTTAAGTAATAATAATTTTCAGCAGTTCCTTGACCCGATTTTGTAAAAATAAAACTTGAATCTATCCTTGCTCCATTAAAAGTACCGGACATATGAATGAGCTGATTGTCTTTAAATAAAGCCTTGGTGTGATCGAAATTTATTTCAAAAGCTAGGTCCTTATTTTTGTCTAAGAAATACCCAAATCTATAATTGTATTGAGGAATACTTAATGCTTTAGTAAACAAACCTTCATCCCAACCTGGGTGGTCTACCAGTTGAGTATTTTTAAAAGTAAAATTATTTTTTAACTCAGGTTGGTTAATAGTGACATTCGAAAGTGTGTAGTATTCTTTATTATATCCCCAAGAAAAATAGAATTCCCCTTTTCTTTCTGTTTTTTGAGCAGTGCTGGTATGTACTATAATTACCGTTAATAATAGCAATAGATACTTTTGCATAATTTTTGGCTGGTTGGCTAATTTTCGCAAAGTTAACATTAAAATATTTATTATTTTTATATTAAACTTTAAGCTTACAATTCAATCTAATTAGGGTCTTAGCTATAAAAAAACTTTACAATTCAATTTGAAAAAATACCCCATTCTATTGCTGCTCATTATTAGTTTTTATGAGCTGAGGTCTCAGGACAGTACTTTGCACCCTACTATTTTACCAGCCTTTGGCTATTCTTTGCAAACCAATTGGGCCGCTGCAGTAAACTATAACCTAGGTTTTTATACTGGCAAAATTCACGATTCCAACCATAAAATTTCTAGTATTAATACAAGTCTAACTTATACTTTAAACAAGCAAATTTTATTCCCCTTTCAATCTAATATTTGGTCTAAAAACAATAATTATAATTTCTCTACCGATCTTAGGTATTTGCAGTACCCATCTGTTACTTATGGATTAGGACCAAGATCATCGCTTGATAATGGGTATAATTTAAATTATAATTATTTAAAACTACATCAAACTGTTTCTAAATATATTAGCTCGCATTTTTATGGGGGCTTAGGTTTTTATTATGACCATTACTGGAATATTGAACAAGTAGATAAACCTTTTAATACTAAAACTTCTTTTGAAAGATATGGTTATACGCCTTCTGAAAAAGCAGTGGGCCTTGCGGCAAGTTTATTGTACGATTCAAGGCTTAATTCAATAACACCTACTAGTGGCATGTATGGAAAAATAACCTATAGGCCTAATTTTACTTTTTTAGGCAGTGATAACAATTGGAGTTCAATATTAATAGAAGCGAGAAAGTATATTCATCTTTCAGAAAAATCAAAAAATGTATTAGCCCTATGGAGCTATAATTGGTTAACGCTTTCGGGTAAACCTCCTTATTTATTTTTACCATCCACTGGCTGGGACGATATGTATAATACCGGACGTGGTTATATACAGGGAAGGTATAGAGGAAAAAATATGCTCTATTTTGAATCGGAATATAGATTTGGCATTACAGCCAATGGTAAAATAGGGGGTGTTGTTTTTGCAAATGCGCAGTCTTTTTCTAAGGATATTAAATCTGAATTAAGTGTTATAGCACCCGGCTATGGTGCTGGGTTAAGATTTAAGATAAATAAGCATACTGGCACCAATGTTTGTATTGACTATGCCTTTGGAACCGATGGTTCTAATGGTATTTTTGTTAATCTTGGTGAGGTCTTTTAATGAATTGTTAAATTGGGCTATATAATTTACAATTTTCCACCATTAGTTTAAACCTACGAACTTTTTAGTAGTCTAATGTATATGAGCGATTTTAATCATATACGTTCAATTAATAATTTAAAATTATAGCTATGAAAAAGAGAATTTATCTAACCTTTTTAGTTATTTCCATTTTTATAATGACCATTAGTTCAATTTCCCTTCAAGCACAAAGAGGTGGCAGAGGAGGAGGATTTAGTAGAGGAGGATTTGGGGGTGGATTTAGTGGAGGATTTGGGGGAGGTGCCCGTTCTAGTTTTAGCGTGGGCGTTAATAGAAATATTTCTTCGATGGGCCGTTTTAGTGGAGGAGGCCAAAGATTTTTAACTCGACTGCCAAGATCTTATCAAACAATAAGATTCCGAGGAATGCCTTATTATTTTTACAATGGTTTATTCTTTGATTATTATGGTGGTTATTACAGAAGTATTTTTCCTCCATTTGGTTTAAGTATTGGATCATTACCTTATGGATATTGGGGTTTTAATTTCGGAGGTTTCCCTTACTATTATTATAGTGGTGTTTATTATCAACAAAATGATAAAAACTATCAAGTGGTACAAGCACCCATAGGGGCAAGTGTTCCACAAATTCCCAAGGAGGCTAAAGCCGTGGTATTAAATAATGAAAAGTTTTATGAGTATAATGGCACTTATTATAAAGAATATGTAAAACAAGACGGTTCTATTTGGTATTTAGTAGCAGGCTTAAACGGAGTTTTGAATACCGAAGTATCAGATTCTACAACAGTTAATAATATAGTAATTCCAGAAGTAACCATTGTTAAAACAAAACAATACAATGTAGGAGACATACTAGACGCTCTCCCTGCGGATTGTAAAGCGGTGGTTATTAATAATAAGAAGTATTATGTTTCAACTAGCAACGTATATTTTGAAGAATTTATTGAAAACAATGCCTTGAGGTATAAGGTTGTAGGTAAGTAAAAATATTTTTTAAAAAGGAATATTCACCCCTGTATTCCAAATAAATCCTGTGCCTGGCATATTAGTCACAGGCCATGAAGTGGTAACAAATACATTGCATTTCCAGCTTTCCTTTTGATAAGTAGTGGTTTGTGCAGTAAAGAAACCCTTTACCCAGCCGTGGTCTTCTAAGTAAAAGAAGCTAGGTCTTGTATTGATAATGTTTTTATCGCCAAATTTAATATTATCAAAGCAGTAGGCAAAGTTTACAAAATCTTCAAATAATATACCGGCCTTACTTAAACGGTCGGAACGCCAATAAGCAAAGATAAATCGTTGATTGTCTCTTGGCCTATATTCACCGTTGAATTCAAAAGAATAGTATTGCTGTACTTGAAATTCTTCATTGTTTACAACGGGTTTGATTGGTAGAAAAAACCAATTCGTATTAGCTGTAATGGCAATGGTTAATTTTTTTTGTTCCACTAAATAATAACCTACTCTAGATAAAATAGTCCAAGGTTTAGCGTCTATGCCCAAATTAAATTCAGGGTTAAAATAAAACTTTCCTTTTCGCATAACAGCGGTGCCCATAATGGCTGGCTTCCCCAATGCAAAAATAGGCACTGGGGAAACTCCATTATTCGTTAATTGAATATTGCCATAAGATTGTGTATAAGCATTATGATAGCTAAGTACTAATAGGGCAAATAAAATCCTGTGAAATATTTTCAAACTTAAATTCAAATTATATTTTTAGTAATTTTTTATTTCCCTTTTAAGTATTTATCCAACCATCTTCCTTGCTCCCATAATAAATGCAATACATTTTCTTTTCCTTTGTAGCCATGTGCTTCATAAGGTAAGTAAACAAATCTTGCAGTACCACCGTGTCCTTTAATAGCTGCATATAATCTTTCACTATTAATAGGGAAGGTTCCTGTATTGTCATCCATTTCGCCATGTGTCATTAACAAAGGCGTTTTAATTTTATCTGCAAATGCAAAAGGGCTCATTTCTAAATATAAATCCTTGGCTTGCCAAAAAGTACGCTCTTCATTTTGGAAACCAAAAGGAGTTAAAGTTCTATTGTAAGCACCACTTCTAGCTATACCTGCTTTGAATAAATTACTGTGCGCAAGTAAATTCACTGTCATAAAAGCGCCATAACTATGTCCACCCACGGCCATTTTATTTCTATCCCCTACGCCTAATTCAACTAATTTATCAATAGCTGCATTGGCATTCAGAATTAATTGATTTACAAAATCGTCATTTGGTTTTTTATCTGGAGAGGTAGCTACAATAGGCATTTCAGCATTATCTAAAATGGCATAGCCTTGTGTAACATAAAATACAGGCGATCCCCAGCTAAGCATGGTAAATTTATGTTGGTTACCTCTTATTTGACTTGCATCGGCAGCACTTGTAAACTCTCTTGGGTAGGCCCATATTAAAGCAGGAAGAGGGCCGTCCTTTGTTTTATCATAACCCTTGGGTAAATATAAATCACCGGTTAAATCAATGCCGTCCTTTCTTTTATATTTAATTTTTTCCTTCGTCACGCCTTCCATACTCAAATAAGGGTTCGTGAAATTGGTAATTTGAGTTTTACTATTGTCTTTAATATTTCTAATATAATAATTAGGCACTTCTTTTTCTGTTTCTCTTCTACTAATAACTTTTAAATTATTAATATCAATTACTTCCATTATCATTTCAAAATTATCTTCCGACGAGCGCCACAAAATTGAATTGGTTTTTGTATTTAAATCAAATGAAGAAATAAAAGGTAAGTCTCCTTTTGGAGAAGCACCTGTCGTATTATTCATTAATATAGCCTGACCATTATTGGTCATAGCAATTACATCACGATTAAATTTATTCTTGGTGGTTACAGGGCTGCCTGGGTTGGTATAAGCATCGGTCATATTGCCTTGATATAAAGTAGTGAAGCTATTATTACTTGCATCGTACCTGCTTACTTTATATTGTTGTTTACTGCGCAACATTTCTGTCACTAAAGCAATATGTTCATTACCCCATGCAGTTCTGCTGTATCTAGTGCTTGTTTTAAATAATTCTTTTGCACTACCTGTAAAAGGAGCTGCAAGCGCCATTACTACATCATGAAAAGGAACATTCTTTTTCATCATACCACTATCTAAAGGCATTGCATAAGTTATAGTAGCTGCTTCATCGTCTTTCCAATCAAAGCCTCTAGCTACATTTTGCACATTATCATAACCACTAGGTGTTGTTTCCGCAGAAGCTAGGTCGGCAATAGTTTTTACAATTTTACCATTTATGTCGGTAATATTAATAGTGGCTGCAAAGCCACCTACTGTTACTAAGTAAGAGAAAGGCTTATTAATAGTACGAGTTAAAAAATAATTTTTATCGGGAGAAAGATCTAATGAACTTGTAATTGCGGGTGAACCTATTTTAGTTTCTACACCTGCTCTATTTTTTACTAATTGTGCAGTGGCTAAAAATTCAAAAGCATATTCATCGTAAGGCGATTTAATTAAATCCTGGTAAGTCACACTAGGTGCCACTTTTCCTAAACTTTCTTGAATAGTGGGTCCTTTAGGTGTAATAGGCTTCTTATTCATTTGTGCTGCCGTGTGTGTATTAATTTTATATAATACGGTAGCATCGTCTAACCAAATTAAATTGTTAGTTAAAACAATATTTACTGGGCTTTTATTTATTTTGCTGCAAGTGCTTGTTTTAATATCTATTACCCAAACATCTACTGCATTTGCTGTAACATTATAAAATGCAATTTTATTTTCAGAAGGGTTCCAGCTAGGGTTTAAAGCAGAAATATTATTAGGTAAACCAGTAATAGAAACCATTTTACCCGTTACTAAATTTTTAAGGCTTAATTGCTTTATAAAATTTTGTCTTGTTAAAGAAAAATTATTAGGGTTAATACGCATACCTGCAATTTTAAATTCAGGTTGGCCTAATTCCTCCACTGTTGGATATAAACTTCTTTCCATCACTAACATATATTGCGCTTTTCCATCTACACTAATAGTAGGCGTAGGAGGAGCTAACAATAAATCGGCAATTTCTTTGGAAGGTTTTTGATAACTAGTAGGTTCTTGAGCTTTTGCAATAATAAATAACATTGCAAAGGCCATAAAGGCTATTACTTTTCTCATAGTATTAATTTTACTCAAATTAATTAAAAAAACTAGTAGTAGCGGTTATTTCGTAGATAATTGATTTTCAATTATTTATAAGTAAAAAATAAATAATATAAAGTAGTTTAGCTTAAGGCTTTGAAAGTGAAAAGCTAACCTCTCTGTCTACTATAGTTTCAATTATTTCACCTTCATTTATTTTTACCTCACCACCTTTAATAAGTCTTAAAGGAGTAGTGAGTAAACCAGCAATGCCGAACATGCCCCCCACTACAATACCTGCTAAAAATATATATAAGCCATCTTCATCTTTCCCTTTAATAATACCTGTAGCTAGTCCTACCCCAACACTAGCATAAGAAGCGGTGGCAAAAAAATTGCCCGACTTCTTGGCAAAATTGCTACCCTGGCCTTTATTTTCACTTTTGCAATAAATTTTGGTTCCATCAGGAGCTTGTATAGTATATAGAATATTTAATTTAGCTGCTCTACCATTGGTTTTTGCAGGTTCAATAGCATCAATCGTTGCAATTGCTTTGCTTCCTTTAACGAATACGAGTTTACCCTCTATAATAATGTCTTCAAATATACTAACAGAGAATGTGTCCTTTAAATGTAAACCAGCACTATTAATATTAGTAATAGCCTGCATTTTAATAGGAGTTTTGTCGGCAATAGTAATTTTTTGAGCATTCAAACTGCCTAAAAATCCTAATAGTAAAAGGGTAGTTATATATTTTTTCATTTATTTGGTTTTGCTATTTAAATTTAAACTATTTAGTTCAAATAAGAAGCTCAGCAAAAGACCTATTTAAGGAAAATCATCTAATTTACATCCCATGTATTCTAATCTAGCCTTTGCCATCACCTTATTGGGTATTTTTTCAATATTTGAGCTTTTAAAAGGCAGTCAAAAAATTAGTTTAATTAAGTATCATTTTATAGCTAGATTAATTTTTTTAACGGCTGGAAGTTTTTTGGATTATTTAGAATTTGCTGGTTATGAAATTCCATATTATCATCAAATATTCAAATTAATAACTGTAGTATTGTTCGTTAACATGCTTTTTTTAATAGTTGTAAAAAAGTTACCAAAATTAGTTATTGGGATAGAAATATTTTTTACAATTTATTTTATTATTGAGTTTATTAATGGATTACAACTACCTAGTATTAAGAATGGAGTTCTTCAGCATAAACCTACTTTTTATCAATTTATTTTTATTGGGACTTATCTTCTTCTTGTTTTATCCGCCATTATTTATAATGGGGTTCAATTATTTAGAAATAAAATCTTTACTACTAATTTATATGAATCAAAAATTAAAAGATGGGTGCTCAGTTATGTTGTTTGTCTTTTAATATTATTTTTTATTAATTTATTTCTATTTGTAAACTTAACTAAGTATAATTATGTTTTATATAATGATTCTTTGATTAACTCATTTATTCAAAGATTTATTTTCATACTTTTTATATTATTTAGACCTAAATTCTTGGACGACGATAAGTATTCATCGTCCTTTAATCAGGTACTTTCTAGAACTAAGGGCCTGGCTTTTAAAGAGTTTGAATTTCTGTTTTATGCTAATCATTATTATTTACAACCAGAAGCCAATATGGAGGATTTAGCTTTAAAGCTAAATGTCACTAAAAATGAATTATCTATTTTCCTAAGGGATGAAATTGAGGAAAATTTTACTGATCTCTTAAATAAGAATAGGGTAGAGTATTTAAAGGAATTACTAAAAGCTAAGAAATACGAGTCATTTACTATCGAGGCTTTGTCGGAAATGGCGGGTTTTAACAATCGAAGAACCATGTACAATGCATTTAATAAGCATATTGGCATGACGCCTACAGAATATATTCAAAGCTTTAAATAGCTGATTACCAACTACTAATATCCTGAGAAAGTTCATTTTCACAATGTGAAAGGGCCCATTTACAGTCCCAATTTGGGACTTTTTTTATTTCAATCCATATTGCAGCCATATAGATATATTTCTAGAGAATATTTTCTATAAAAATTTAATTTATGCCCAACCATTTTGAAATATTCAATCGCTTTATAACAAGTCATGTTGAAATGACTGAGTCTGAATTAACCGATTTTAATGAAAAATGTGAGATAGTTGAATTTTCAAAGGGGGAAATATTCATTAAGGTAGGAGAGCCGCAGGACAGTTTATTTTTTATCACAAAAGGAATTGTTAGAAACTATGTAGACACCAATGATGGGACAACTAAAATATACAATTTTAGAACTGAAGGTATGCAAGTAACTGGCTATGCCTTGTATAATTATAAAGATAGTCTTAAGGCTTTAGTGAATTCACAATGTATTGAAGAATGTAAAATGATAAAAGTGCCGTTACAAACAATAAAGTATGTAACGGAGCAATTTAAAAATGGAGAACGTTTGGGAAGGTATATGGCAGAAGCACATGTGATTGAAATGATGAACTATATTATTAAAAGAGATACTAAATCAATCATTGAGAGATACGATACCCTAGACCTAGATTATCCAAATATACAACAACGTATACCGCAACGTATGATTGCCTCTTATTTAGGCATTACACCAGTTCATTTATCCAATTTAAAAAAGAGTAGAAAGTCTGGTGAAAAAAAATAGTATAGTAGAAAAATTTCTATATAGTACTTACTAAAAAATTCATTTACTTTATAAATTCATTTAGAACCAATTCTAAGTCATTGATAAATATAAACTAATATGCCTGCTCATTTTGAAATGTTTAATTTATTTATTACGAAGCATGTAGATTTTACTGAAGCTGAATTAATTGCCTTTAATAAACAATGCACTCAAGTAAATTTTTCTAAAGGAGAGCTTATAATGAAGGCTGGCGAAGTGCAGCAAAACCTGTATTTTCTTACAAAGGGTATTATTAGAAATTTTGTTGAAAATAGCAAAGGCGAAATAAAAATTTACAATTTTAGGTCGGAAAACATGATTGTTACAGGTTATGCGCCTTATAATTATGAGGATAATTTAAAGGCATTAGTCAATGTAGAGTGCTTAGAAGACTGTACTTTAATACAAGTTCCATTCGAAACCATTAATTACGTAGTTAATACTATGAAATTAGGAGACCGCTTGGGTAGGTTTATGGCCGAAGGCCATGTGGTACAAATGCTACATTATGTATTGCAAAGAGATACAAAAACAATCATTGAAAGATTAGAAAGCATTGATAAAAGTTTTCCTAATATACACCAACGTGTTCCCCAATACATGATTGCCTCCTACTTAGGTATAACACCCGTTCACTTATCTAATTTGAAAAAGAGAAGAAAACCTGTTAAAGAGTAGTTTAACCTTTTCTACTATTTATTTTAATTTTTTATACAAGAAATATTATTTTCAATAATAGAGTAATAATATATTAATACTCTATTACGAAAAATTTCTAGTTATTAAATATTTTAATAATTCAATTAAAGTATTTTAACATTTTGCCATAATTCAAAAACGTTAAAGTACTTTAACGTCGAATAAACTCTAGAGTATTTTCTTTGTTCTTTAAAATAGTATAAAGAAAATAGTATGGGGATAGCAAATACATTTACAATTAGGTTTTTATGCCTTTTTATAGTTGCGTCAATTCTTGTAGGTAGTTCATTAACTGCACAAACTTTAACCAAGAAACAGCAGGATAGCGCTTTCTTGCTTCATCCAGGACAAGAGCGCATGCGCAATATCAAAAAATCATTGGCTAAAACTTTTGTGAATTTTACAGGTAATAATCTTTCCTTGTATGGGTCATTGAATTTATCTAAGCAGAACATTAACGACAATGGTATAACAGCCCCCATTAATTATTTATACAACAGTCTTAATAGTAATACCTATGAAGCTGGCTTTAGTGGAGGTTTTAGAATTGATGGTATTTACAATGAAAAACACCGCTATTCATTCAGTTTTGGCGTTAATAGAATTGCTGCAGGTAATAATTATAAGAACTTACACAGTTTAGCACCCTTTATTAATGATTTTACTCATTTCAAAGCAGACAATGTATTTACCTCCATAAACATAGCCGTGCATTATAAAAAATTGCTTTCTATTGGGGATATGAACAAGTATAAGTTTTATGCAGTTATAGGCCCCAGCTTTGATTATAAAATTTCAAGCATAAGTGAAGAGAATTTAATTAATGGTGCTGGGAATAGAGCCATTATGAATGGTGATTTTGGAACTGAATTTGATAATAAGGGCTACTATATTCTGTTCGCTCATTATAAATATGGTGTGAATATGACAAGTTCATCAGCGCCTATTCAATTGAACCGTTTTGAAATAGGCATGAGTATTAAAACCAAGGATTTATTCTAAAATCTTTAATACAATAAGTACAAAAATAGTAATAGAAAATGAAACAAATTTACATCCTACTAATAGCCTTAAGCGCATTCACGCTGTTTTCTTGTAATAAAGAAACTGCCAATACTCAAACCAATGTAATGAATAATTTACTTACCAATAAAAATTGGTACTTAGATTATAGTATTACAGAAGCCATGACTTCCACTACGCCTGTGGTTTTGAAATCTTATGTAGGACAGTCGACCTACTTTATAACCTATTTAAAAAATGGCGATACCAAGGACTCCGATGGAATAACAGGTACTTATACAGTTGAACTTATTAATGGCCAGTCTCAAATACATATGCAGCTTAAAACAAGTAATGGTAATCCCTTTGAAGTTATTTATAATATTATTTCAGTGGGTGAATCTAATATGGTTTTATCAAAATTGGTTTCCGGCCCCGCTACTAAATTATACTTCACTACAAAGTAAAAAATTTAAAAATGAAACGCATTATTAAATATTTAATACTACCTGCCTATATTTTATTATTTCTAGTAGCCTTCCCCCAAAGCATAGAAGCCCAACAAATGTCTGGGACTTTTATTATGAGTAGTGTAGGTGGTATAGAAAATGCCTCCAACAACAGCATGGCTATAACTTTTAATAGTAGCGCCACTTGTTTGAATGTACAAAACGGAACAGCTGTTTTAACGGGTGACAGAGGTACAGGCAATTTTGCTATTAACTGCGAGGTGAATGCTGTTTTTAATAGTTTAGGTATTAAGCTTTATCCTAATCCAGTGGGAGCTAATACTAAGGTAAAGTTTATAAATACTCCACCACTTAATGCTCAATTTTCAATCACCATTTGGAATGCCGAAGGGCTTCAAGTGGGTAATGTAAAAGCTACAGGGTTTGAAATTTTTCAAGGCAAACAAATTGATTTTGGGTCCTTGTCTGTAGGTTCTTATGTGATTCAAATTGAATCAGAAAAATTTATAGACGCTTTAAAGTTTATAAAGGCGAATTAATAAAGCAATCAAATTCACAATACATCCATTCCAATATGAATATTCAAAAATTTACTAGTATAAAAAAAATTCTATTTGTAGCTCTGCTAAGTATATGCACTAGTCATTCCTTTGCTCAAAGCGTTAATGGAATATTTTTCCAAGCCGTGGCTAGAGATAATTTTTCTAATCCAGCCAAGGATAGAAATATCTACGTTCAGTCTACCATTGTACAAAATACCACCACTGGTACTAAAGTATTAATAGAAACACATAAGTCTAGTACCGACGCCATGGGTGTATTTAATATTACCATTGGTAATGGACAAAGAACAGGTGGTACTGCTACCAGTATTGCTGCCATTGATTGGTCTAAAGGGCCATTTTATTTAAACTTAAAAATTGCCATAACACCTCTTAGTGCTAGTGACAATTGGGATTATGCTAAAGAATTAGTTGACATGGGTACCACAAGTTTTGGTGCCGTTCCCTTTGCTTTTTATTCTGCAAGCTCAGCCAAAGTGGATGATAAATTAAACGCAACCGATACTACAAAAATGTTGGCAGTATATGCAAAGGCCATGTCAGTTAAAACATTGGAAACATCTTTAGCTACTAAATTAACTGCAGCAGATACGTTGACAATGTTAGCGCCATATGCAAAAGCAGCTTATACAATTGATTCTAGTTTTTTCAAATCACAATTGGCTACAAAATTATCCATTGCAGATAGTACCAAGTATGTTACAGCAACTCAGTTAGCGAGCTATAATTTTTCAAGTGGTGGAGGAAGTGGTGGAGCATCATCAACTGATATTACAAATTTAACAACAGCAATTGGTACAAAATTAAACAAAGCTGATACAGCTAATTTGTTAAAGAAAACAGATACTGCTAGTTTATCCAGTAGAATTAATCTAAAATTAGATGCAAGTAAAATAGGTGTAGCCAATGGTGCTGCAAGTTTAAATGCCTCTGGCGTTATACCATCTAGTCAATTACCTCCAGTTTCTATTTCATCAACAAGTGTGGTGAGTAGTGAGGTGGATATGGTTGCTTTATCAAGTGCTACTGTGGGAAGTATTGCTATTAGAACTGATTTAAATAAAAATTATATTTTAAGTGCATTACCGGCAAGTACTTTGGCAAATTGGGTGGAACTACTAACACCAGCTGCCCCAGTTCAAACAGTAAACGGATATACAGGTTCAGTAAATATATCTAAGTATGATATTGATTTAGGTAGTGTGGACAATACTAGTGATTTAAGTAAGCCAGTTTCTAATGCAACAAAAGCTGCTTTAGATTTAAAATTAGATGCTAATAAAGTAGGTGCTGCAAGCGGTGTAGCTAGTTTAAATACATTGGGAAAAATACCTACTGATCAAATACCCTCAATTTCATTTTCAAGTGTAAAAGTACTAGCAAGTGAAACTGAGATGTTGGCATTAAGTAGTGCAGTAGTTGGTAGTGTTGTTATAAGAACTGATATTAATAAAAACTTTGTTTTAGCACAAGCGAATCCTGCAGTACTTACAAATTGGATACAATTGTTAACACCTGCACCACCAGTTCAAACTGTAAATGGTATGACAGGTGATATCACCATAACAAAATCTAGCATTGAATTAGGCAATGTGAATAATACAAGTGACGCTAGTAAACCAGTTTCAACTGCAACACTCACTGCATTAGGTGCAAAATCAGATACAGCAGTTGTCAATCCTACACTTCTTTTAAAAGCGCCATTGGCATCTCCTAAATTTACAGGATCGGTAGCCATTGGTACAACTATTCCAGCATCTTCTGCTGTATTAGATATTACATCCACTACGCAAGGTTTATTATTACCTCGTTTAACCTATGTACAAAAAACGGCGATCAGTTCACCAGTAGCTGGTCTAATTTTATTTTGTTCAGACTGTGGTACGAGTGGAGAAATGCAATTATACAATGGAACTTCTTTTGTAAATATGATAGGTAATGCTGCGCAATTAGCTTTGCCAGCAATTAGTGCAACCACTGGAGCTTATTCTATTACAACTAGTACAGCAACTAGTGGTGGTGTAATTAATTCTGACGGAGGGGCAAGCATTACAGCAAGAGGTATTGTATGGGGAACAAGTGCAGGTGCTTCGACCTATAGTGTAACATCGGGAACTGGTGTTGGAACCTTTGCAAGTGCTATCACTGGTTTAACATCAGGGGTTACTTATTTTGTTAGAGCTTTTGCAACTAATAGTGTGGGTACCAAATATGGTCCAGAAATTACATTTAGTGCTTCACAAGCAGTGGCTACTTTAGCAGCTACAACAACAGTTAGTTCTATTGGTGCAACAACAGCAACTAGTGGAGGTAATATTAGTTATAATGGTGGAGCAATAGTAACAGTAAGTGGTATTGTTTGGTCAACTACTTCAACACCAACTATTGCACTTGCTACAAAAACAACCAATGGAGCAGCCAATGGTGCTTATACAAGTTCAATTACAGGATTAACTCCAGGTACATTATACTATGTTCGTTCCTATGCCACCAATAGTGTGGGAACTAGCTATGGCGCACAAACAAACTTTACTACTCTAAATACGGCAACCATTTCAACAACAGCATCTGCAACGTCTATCACATCTTCAACAGCAACAATTGGTGGAACAATCACTGCAGATGGCGGAGCAGCAGTTACTTCAAGAGGTGTAGTATATGGAACAACAACAGGATCGGCTACATATAGTGTAACTTCTGGAACAGGTACTGGTACTTATACAATTAGTTTAACAGGATTATTACCAGCAACCACTTATTTTGTAAGATCATTTGCTACTAATAGTGTGGGAACAGTTTATGGAACAGAAACTAACTTTGCTACTATAGCAATTGAGCCAACACTTACAACGAATGCTATAAGTAGTATTACAAAGTACGCTGCAAGTGCAGGTGGAACTATTACATCTAATGGAGGATCAGTCATTACTGCTTCTGGTATTTGTTGGAGCACAACTGCTACACCAACCACAAGTGATAGTAAATCTTCGGACGGAACAACTAGCGGCACATTCACAAGTTCTATAACTGGATTGACAGCAGGCACCACTTATTTTGTAAGGGCTTATGCAACCAATGCAATCGGAACAGGTTATGGCGCAGCGCAAAGCTTTACAACTTTAACTTTAACATCTAGTAACCCGGTTTTAGCTGCAACTAACACTGCAACTAGTATTAGTTCATCAACAGCAATTTTAGGCGGTAATGTAACAGACGAAGGTGCAACACAAGTAAGTGCAAGAGGTTTAGTGTATGGAACAAGCACAGGATCATCAACATTTAGTGTGACAATAGGATCGGGTGCGGGAACATTTACAGGTACAATTACAGGACTTGTTCAAGGAACTACTTATTTTGTTCGTTCTTTTGCTACGAATGTGCAAGGAACTTCTTATGGCGCTGAAACAAGTTTCACTACTCAAACCAGGCCAACTCTTTCCGCAACTACAACGCCATCATCTCTTACAACTACATCGGCGATTGGTGGAGGCACCATTAGTAGCACAGGTGGCGCAAACATTACAACTACTGGTTTAGTTTGGGATGCAAGTGTCAATCCAACTATTTCACTCTCTACAAAAACAACTGATGGCGCATTAACTGGCACATTTACAAGTTCAATCACAGGATTAGCTCAAGGAGCAACCTATCATGTTCGAGCATATGCAACCAATAGTATAGGAACAAGTTATGGTCCAGATATTACATTCACTACATTAACTACTCCTACAGTTTCAGCAACCGCGACAGTCACATCCATTACAGGAACGACTGCAACTGGTGGTGGAACAATTTCATTTGATGGTGGATCAACTGTTACATCAAGAGGTTTAGTTTGGGGTACAAGCACAGGTGCATCAACATTTAGTGTTACTAGTGGAACAGGTACTGGAACTTATACAGCTAGTTTAACAGGATTAAGTATTGCAACAACTTATTTTGTAAAACCATTTGCAACAAATACTGTGGGAACAGTTTATGGGCCAGAGGTGTCGTTTACTACTCCTAACACTGCTACATTAGCCTCTACAATTTCTTCAACTATTACAAGCTCAATTGCGATTTTAGGAGGGGTTTTAAGTTCAACTGGTGGAGCTACAACATCAATAGGTATTATTTATAGCACATCTTCATCTTTCGCAACTTATTCTACAACTACGATAAATGCAAATGCAAGTGCAGGAACATATACAACGTCAATTTCAGGATTATCAGAATTGACTACCTATTATGCAAAAGCTTATGCAACAAATAGTGCAGGAACTACTTTTGGGCCAACAATAAGTTTTACTACGCAAGAAGGTCCTAAAACATTAGGACAATTTTATGGTGGTGGGGTTATTTTTTATATATTAAGATCAGGAGATGGGGGATACGACCCTAACGTACAACACGGATTAATTGTTTCCTTAGAAGATCAAAGCACAGCTATTAGATGGAATAATGGAACAAATACAACAACTGGCGCAACTGCATCAGGTTATGCTGGGGTTGTTGGTTATCTAAATGGAGGAGCAGGAATTACAAACACAGATGCAATTATAGCAAGCCAAGGGGCCTCAACTTCTTCAGCTGCCGGTTTAGCAAGGGCTTATAGAGGTGGTGGATATTCTGATTGGTATTTGGGAAGTAGTTATGAAATGTTAAAACTTTCTGGTTCTTGGGCTGGGCAAAGTTATGGAAGTGGTGGCACTGCTTTATATAATTATGCAGCTCCTTACTATGTCCCCACCTCTTCTTTCCAGTGGTTTAATGGTGCTGGTTCATCCTATTGGACTTCTACTGAAATAAGTTTAACTGAAGCAGTTCGACAAAATTTCGGATCTCCTTCGCAATATTATGCTCAAAAGACTGACGCTTGGGGAGTTAGAGCAATTAGGAAATTCTAAAAAAAATAAGTTATGAAAAAATACCTAATACCATTCGCTTACATATTATCTCTTGCTTCTTGTATACCTCCGGGTAAACTTAGCGATTCATTAGATGCCAATAGTATGCTTAGTAGTAAGTATGATACATTAAAAACTAAGTTAACCGATACAGTGGCTAATTTTAATAATAGCATTAGTGCTTTAAAGTGGAATGTAAATAATTTAAAAGACAGTGTTAGTTATTACCGTGCATTGGCCTCTAAGCCTCCTGTGATAACCGAGGGAGATATTTTTTTAAATCAAATGTTGGGACTCTCCTTGCTTAGCAAATCGGAATTGGCAGGTATTAAAACAGCCAACAGTTCAAAAGGAGTAGCGAATGCTTGGCTAGAAAGCTTTAAAGCAGATGTAAAGAAATATGCAGTAGCCGATGTGGAAGTTAAATTAAACAAAGGTTTTGTATTTGTTGATATCCCATCTAATATCATGTTCAAAAGTGGAACTGCTACATTAAATAAGAAATCAATTGAAATGCTAGGAGGAATTGCACGTTTATTAGAAGCACAGCCCGAAATAAATTTTTTAATAGAAGGCCATACCGATAATAAAACCTTTAAAGCAAATAATAACAATGATAACTGGACACTTAGTGTAAACCGTGCAACAGCAGTAGCAAAAGTTTTACAAACTAAATACAAGATTGATCCAAAAAGAATGATTGCTGCTGGGCGTAGCCAGTATTTACCAGTAGCCGATAATAATACCAAGCAGGGAAGATTAAACAACCGTCGCATTCGTATTGTGCTCATGCCTTCAGTTAAACAACTTTTGAATTTAAATAATTAATAAAATTTTATAAATGGAAATTACTATGGAAGCTAGTACAATAAAATTGTCTAAAAGAGAAAATGAAGTTTGTAATTTATTATTAACGGGTAATTGCACTAATAAAATTGCCGAGTTATTAAATATAAAGTGCAATACAGTATCTACCATAAAGAAATCAATTTTTTATAAAACAAAGACCAGTAACTTAATAGAATTATATGAAGTTTATAAACAAGCTTAGTATAATTATAGTAGTTACATTTTTATTTCCCCCTTCAATAAATGCGCAAACACTAAGCCCCTATACTTTTAATAGCGGGGGAGGCTATAGTAATACAACAGAGTGGAGTATTGGAGAGTCGGTATCTATTGCCCATTTTATAAGCTATGGGTATTCTTTAAACACAGGAGTTTTACAGCCTTTAACTACTGTAACAACTGGTATAGAAGACTATGGTCCAGTGGTATTTGGTGATAAAATAATAATGGGTCCCAACCC
>CANCRC010000020.1 GCA_947380435.1 Chitinophagaceae bacterium | reverse complement strand
ATCCTCTGATTGGTTTACGATTAAAGTAAATGGCAAAGGAAGTCACGGTTCACAACCTTGGGGTGGCGTAGATCCTATTGCAGCAAGTGCTCAAATTATTGAAGGCTTACAACATATTGTGAGCAGACAAATGGACTTAACCAAGGCTCCATTAGTAATTACTGTAGGTACTATTAAAAGTGGTGTGCGTTCTAATATCATACCTGAAACAGCGGAGATGACAGGAACTATAAGAACCTTAGATAGCAAAATGCAAGAAGAAGTACACGAAAGAATTAGAAATACAGTAAATACAATTGCTGCAAGTTCTGGCGCTACTGCAGATGTAGTTATTGATACAAAAACTTTAGTCACTTATAATGATCCAGCGTTAGTGAAAAAAACTTTACCTTCTTTGATAAAAGCAGCAGGTGATGAAAATGTTTCTGAATCAACTTGGGTAACAGGTGCTGAAGACTTTTCATTTTATGCAGCCAAAGCGCCTAGCTTCTTCTTTAATGTGGGAGGTTTACCAAAAGGTACAGACCCAAGAAAAGCAGGTCCACATCATACTCCCGATTTTTATTTAGACGAGTCTGGATTTATTGTGGGTGTGAAAGCTTTCTGTCAACTAGTATTTGATTACGGAAAAACGAAGTAAGCTTAATTTCTTGCACCAAAAAGCAAGCTTCCTATTCTTACAAGGTTACTCCCCTTTTCAATGGCTAATGCATAATCACCGCTCATGCCCATACTTAATGTATCAAAATGTACATTGTTTAATTGGGTAGCTGTTTGGTCATAGATAGTTTTTAAAGTACTAAACTCCTTTTCAACAAGGGCTTTATCCTCCGTAAAACTAGCCATACCCATTAGCCCTTTTACCACTACATTACTATAATTAGAAAGGCGGCCACTTGCCATAAATTCATGTAAACTAGCTGCATCAAAACCAAACTTGGTTTCTTCTGTGGCAATATGCACTTGTAACAAACAGGCAATCATTTTATTTTGCTTAATGGCTTGCTTATTAATTTCTGCTAATAATTTTTCAGAGTCCACCCCATGAATTAAATATACAAAGGGGGCTATGTATTTTACTTTATTGGATTGTAAATGCCCTATAAAATGCCAGTGAATATCGGCAGGCAAACTAGCTGCCTTATCTACTAATTCTTGTACATAATTTTCACCAAAACTTCTTTGACCTAATGCATACAATGCTTGAATGTCTTCATTGGGCTTGGTTTTACTGACAGCCACCAACTGCACATTTTTAGTTTGCAGTTCTTCTTTAATACTATGATAGGCTTCAATATTGACAGACATAAATTATTTGGTTATATTTCTACCAATCACCATTTTTTGAATCTCACTGGTGCCTTCATAGATTTGGGTAATTTTTGCATCACGCATTAATCTTTCTACATGGTATTCTTTTACAAATCCATATCCCCCATGTACTTGAACAGCTTCAGTAGCCACCCACATAGCGGTATCACTTGCGTGTAATTTAGCCATGGCTGCAGAAGTAGTATAATCAAGTCCATTGTCTTTTTCCCAAGCTGCATGATAACAAAGTAATCTGGCCGATTGAATTCTGGTAGCCATTTCAGCTAATTTAAATTGTATAGCCTGATGTTCATGAATGGGTTTGCCAAATGATTGTCTTTGTTTGCTATAAGCCAAGGCCAATTCATAAGCGCCACTTGCAATACCTAATGCTTGTGCTGCTATACCAATTCTACCTCCATTTAAAGTTTTCATAGCAAAGGTAAAACCAAAACCATCTGCACCTATTCTATTTTCCTTTGGTACTTTCACATCCATAAATGAAACGGCATGCGTATCACTACCTCTAATACCTAATTTATTTTCTTTCGCCCCTACTGTAATACCGGGTGTATTTTTTTCAATGATAAATGCATTAATACCCTTGGGCCCTTTGGAAGCATCTGTTTGTGCCATTACTAAATACACAGAGGCAGTAGATCCATTGGTAATCCAATTTTTCACACCATTTACTAAATAATGATCGCCTTTATCAATGGCCGATGTATGCTGATGCGTTGCATCACTTCCTGCTTCTGGTTCACTTAATAAAAAAGCGCCAATATATAAAGTCCCGTCTTTTTTTCCTTGCGCTAAGGGTGTTAAATATTTTTTCTTTTGTTCCTCCGTGGCATAATGTTCTAAACCCCAACAAACTAAACTATTATTTACACTCATAGCAACAGATACACTTGCATCTACTTTACTAATTTCTTCCATGGCAATCACATAACTAATAGTATCCATGCCAGCTCCACCATAATCAGTGGAAGCCATCATACCTAAAAAACCTAGGTCGGCTAGTTGTTCAACTTGTTCTTTGGGAAATTTTTGATGCTCATCTCTTTCAATGACACCAGGCAAACATTGTTGTTGTGCAAATTCACGAGCAGCTCTTTGAATCATTAGCTGCTCCTCTGTTAACTTGAAATCCATACCTTAATTATTTGATACAAAATTACGCTAACAATTGTTAGTGTGATAATTTATTTTGTATTAATTGATATAAAACCGACCTATCATTTTCTGTAATGACAGATGTGCTATCTGCCCTGAAATGACGCTTGAAAGCTAGTATGGCTGCTGTAGTATCCTTTACATCATAACCGACCATGGCCAATGCAAAAGGAATGGATATAGATTCAGGTAAACTATATTTCGCATCTGGCTCAAACCAAACCCCATAACCTTTTTGGGCTAATAAAACCCAAGGAAATTGAATATTAGGATCTACTTTTCTTTTAGGTGCAATATCGGCATGGCCAATAAAATTAGCTTCAGGTATTTTATAGGTCTCTTTTAACTGAGCCAATAACAATAATAAACTGTTTATTTGAGCAGTATCAAAAGGCTCAAATCCATTATTGTCTAATTCAATACCAATAGAGCTTGAATTAAGGTCGATATTATTACCCCATTTAGCAATACCACCATGCCAGGCCCTCATATAATCGTTCAACATATGGTGAATGGTGCCATCCTTGCAAATCACATAATGCGCACTTACCTTGGTTCTTTCCAATGTAAAGGTTTTTAAAGTTTGCTCGCAAGAATTTTGAGCAGTATGGTGAATGACTACAAAATTAGGTTTGCGTAAATCAAAATTGGTAGTCCCTACCCAATCGGCAGCCTTGGGTAATTGATTAATAGTTTGAATACTAGGATCCTCTTTTAATAATTTCACTAATTCCTTGGTATGCTTTTTATAGAATTGGTTGGTTTTTGCATAAGGAAAATGATTACAAGCTACAATAGTAGTTATTGCAATAAGACAAATGATGAAGGAAGTTTTTTTAATAAATAGCATTTGTTTCGAATATTAATTTAGTTACGATTACTAATAAAGTCTCTATCAGATTACTAATGTACTCTCTAATTATAAATTTATGAAATCTTATTCACTAAACTAGGCTCTTGTTGGCTTAAGCAATGAAAACTACCTAGTCCCCAAATAATATCGGTAGAGTCAATACCCACTACTTCTCTAGTGGTAAAACAAGATTGTATGATTTGCATGGCTTTATCATCGGCATCACATTTAAATGTTGGCACTATAATATGTCCATTACTTATGTAAAAATTAGCATAAGATGCGGGCAAGCTTTGGCCTTCGTAAATTACTTCTGCTGGCATAGGTAATTCTACAATGTTCAATTGTTTGCCATTCAGCAAACGCATTTGTTTTAATTCTTTTAAATTCTGATCTAATATTTCATGATTCGTTGAAAGCACATTAGGCTCTATTACTGTAATAACGGTGTCTTCATTGACAAACCTTACGGTGTCATCAATGTGACCATCGGTATCATCTCCCACAATACCATCACTAACCCAAAGTACTTGGTCTATTCCATAATAATCGCTCAAATACTTTTCAATTTGAGCTTGATTCAAATGCGGGTTTCTATTAGGATTCAACAAACAAGATTTTGATGTCATCACCGTTCCTGCACCATTAAAATCGACCGAGCCTCCTTCCATAATAATGCCTGGATGAAATACAGGCAAACCCAATGCCTCTCCAATACGCGTAGGAATGACATCATCTAAATCATAGGGAGGATATTTTCCACCCCATGCATTAATATTCCAATCTATAATGACTTTAGGATCCACTGCATTATCTCTTAGTAAAAAAGCAGGGCCATGATCACGACACCAAGCATCGTTGGTGGGGTGCATATAAAATTGTACGCGTTCTAAATTTACGCCTGCTAATTGCAACATTTTTTGAGCAGAGTTGCGCATTTTTTCATCTACTACATTTATGCAAACTCTTTCTGTTAAAGAAACAATTTTTATAAATTCGGTATAAGAAGGATATATACTTGCAATTTTGCCAGGCCAGCTTTCTTCTTTATGTGGCCAACTTAACCAAATGGCATCATGTGCTGCAAATTCAGCGGGAAAATAATAGCCTAAAGATTTTGGAGTCGCGTTGGTCATATTGTATTAGTATATCTGCTTAATTTTATTCAGCGTCTTCGTCTAAATATCTTTTAGTAATGGGCCCATAAGAATCAATACGACGATCACGAAGGAAGGGCCAATGTGTTCTATAACTATCCGACTTTTCTGTATCAATATCAATAACGGCTACTTCTTCTTTATCATGAGAGGCTTCATATAATAAAGTTCCAAAGGGATTACTTACAAAACTACCACCCCAGAATTTCATCAATCCATTTTGTTCCAAACCTACTCTATTCACACTAATCACTGGCACTCCATTGGCAACTGCATGACTGCGTTGTATAGTTTGCCATGCATTGTACTGTTCTTTATTCGTGGTCTCGTCTTGAGCAGTCGCCCAACCAATAGCGGTTGGATAAAATAACATTTCAGCACCCATTAAAGTTGTAATTCTTGCAGCTTCTGGATACCATTGATCCCAACATATTAAAACACCAATAGTGGCAAATTTTGTTTTGAAAACTTTGTATCCTAAATCGCCGGGGGTGAAATAAAATTTTTCATAATAAGCAGGGTCATCGGGAATATGCATTTTACGGTACTTACCTAAATAAGTTCCATCGGCATCAAGAACCGCTGTGGTGTTATGGTATAAGCCTTCTGCTCTTTTTTCAAATAAAGAGGCAATAATAACCACCCCTAATTCTTTGGCTAAAGCTGCGAGTGTATTACTGGTTTCACCTGGAATGGGTTCAGCTAATTTAAAATTATCATAGGCTTCTACATCACAGAAATAAAGTGAAGTAAATAATTCTTGTAAGCAAATGATATTGGCTCCTTTTTTAGCAGCCTCTCTTACTTTTTCAATTGCTTTTACAATGTTGGCAGGCTTTGATGCCTCGCATGTCATTTGCACTAATCCTACTTTAACAATGGCCATAATTATAAATTATAAAGGGATAAAATATTTTTTAGGTTGTCTTTTGAATGATTGCCTCAAAACTACGAATACCTAATAACTTTTGGGTAATAAACCCTTCCGCATACTCTACGCCTATTTGATGCCCTAATTCCTTGGCTCTTCCTTTTACAAATTCTAAAAAAGCATTTCCTGAAATAAAAGTTTCTGGTTCTTTAGAATTAGGATCGAAAAACTGAGAACTATGTGCTAGTATGGCTTCCATCTTCTTGTCCATAAAAGCACTAATATCTATCACAAAATTAGGTGTTAAATTTCTTGATTGTATATAATGAAATACTTGACTAGGTCTCCAAGGTGCTTGCACTACTCCATTGTGTGTGGTTTGAATTTTAACAAGACCAGATAAAAAAGCGGCGTCTACTACTAAGCTAGCCGCGCGTCCATGATCGGGGTGACGGTCCTCGGGTGCATTACAAAAAATAATAGAAGGTTTATATTTTCTAATAGTTTCAATAATAGCGAATTGATTTTCTTTATTGTTTTCAAAAAAGCCATCGGCCATTCCTAAATTTTCTCTCACACCAATACCCATTACTTGAGAAGCCAATTGTGCTTCCTTTAGTCTTTGTGAAGTGGTGCCTCTTGTTCCAAGCTCTCCTTTGGTTAAATCAACAATACCTACTTTCTTACCTTCAGACACTGCAACTAACAATGCCCCAGCACAACCCAATTCCACATCATCGGGATGGGCTCCAAAAGCAAGTATATCTAGTGTTTGCATATTATTTTTTTAAAATTCAACTTCAATGTATAGTTCCTTACTTAATTTGTACTTAGCGCTTACAAAGGTAAGTACTCAAAAGTCTTTTTTGACAAAAAACCCTCTCTTACTTGCGTAAGAAAGGGTTTGAATAAGTATAAAAAGAAATATTTTTTAATTGTCTCTCTTTTATTTCTTCTTGGCGTAACGCTTGTTGAATTTATCAATACGACCAGCGGTGTCAACCAACATGTTTTTACCAGTGTAAAAAGGATGTGAAGTGTTAGAAATCTCCAATTTAATAACTGGATACTCTTTACCGTCTTCAAACATTACTGTTTCCTTAGTTTGTGCAGTTGATTTGCCTAAGAATTGCATACCGTTACTCATGTCCTTGAACACTACAAAACGATACGCTTCTGGATGGATACCTTCTCTCATAATTATGATTTTTAAGGATGTACGGGTTTTGCCGTACAATTTATTTAATAGGACGCAAATTTAGCTTAAAGCTAGGTTGTAACCAAATTTTAAAGGCCTAAAGGGGCTAATACCCTTATTTCATATTAATATACTGCAAAGGGAGGCCTAAATTGCCCGCCCTGCAAGCTGCTATAACATCTTGTAAATCATCGATTTTCTTGCCAGTCACACGTACAATATCGTCCATAATGGCCGCCTGCACCTTAAGCCCACTCTCTTTAATGAGTTTGACCACCTTTTTGGCATCTTCCTGTTTTAGGCCATTTTTCACAGAAACATCCTTTTTGAAGATTTTGCCACTCGGAAAAGCGTCTTTAGAGAAATCAAAGGAGGATGCTTCAATGCCTTGCTTCATTGCACGGCTAATTAAAACATCTACAATTTGCTGAATTTTCATTTCAGAATCTGATTCTAATTTCAACATATAATCTTTCTTATTTAAATCAATCACTACATGATTGCCTTTAAAGTCGAAACGATTCGTGATTTCTTTTTTCACAATATTGACTGCATTATCCAAAGTTTGAATATCTACAGAACTAGCAATATCAAATGACGGCATACAATTTATTTTAGGATTTAAGAATAGTTTTAGGGAACCAACGTTTTGATTGAATCAAAAATACAATTCCTATTAAAATCAAAAAGGTGGAAATAAGTTCTGCTTGTGTGGGTTGAAAAGGAAGTGACATGTATTTATTGTTCACTCTAATTTTCTCAATAAAAAACCTTTCCCCGCCAGCAAATATTAAATAAATGCCTGCTAAAATTCCAGGCTGAGTAACTTTCTTTCTAAACGACCACATGATACCAAACAAAATAAACATAATGATGATTTCATAAAAAGTAGTAGGAAAAACGGGCACTGGCAATTCATTGCAATAATTGCCTTCGCAACCTGGTATGTGTACTCCCTGATTCACTACATTATGCGCATAGGTGGAAGACCAGGTCCAATTAGGCATCCAATCAAAAGGCTTGGGTGCAAAGTTGGGAATACCCCAATCGCCATCTCCACTTACATGACATCCTATTCTTCCAGCTGCATAAGCAAATAACATAGTAGGTGCCATGGCATCTGCAAAATGAATAATCCTAATATTATGTTTTCTAATATAAACAATAACTCCAATGGTGGCTAAAATTAAACCTCCATAAAAAGTTAATCCGCTAAAAGAAATAAGAGAACCAATAGGATCTTTTACTAAGTCATCTATGTTTTCTAAATTATGAAAAATTTTGGCCCCTAAGAAACCCCATAAGGCAGCTTGCAATACTACTTCACCTACTCTATCATGTGGCCATACAGTAAGGGTCCTGGTTTCAGGCTTCTCTAATTTCTCCTTATTTTTCTCTCTCCATTTTAAATATACCATTAGCCCACCTACCACAATCCCTGCTAACATATTTCCTTCCAAGGATAAAATAAAGGCCTGTGTATTATTTAAAGCATTTTCTATGGTAAAGGCTCCAACTATCTTATAACCAAATAAATAGCCAAAAATAAAATTGGTAATTAAATCACTCATAGAAGCAGGTGCCCCTATTACAATTTTTTCTTCTTTAGCTGTAAACTCGCCTAATGCTTCCTTTCTTTTCAATTCAAGGTATAATACATAACCAGAGGCCACAAAGGCAATGGCTACAAAAAAACCAAATGAATTGATAAGCTTTAATCCATTTAATTTAATACCGAATAAGTCATCGACTAAATAATATAAATTGGGATACATAGATTGAATAAATAAGGTAATGCAATGTACGAAAAAAAAAGGCCACACTAGAAAGTGCGGCCGTGTTTACTAACCCATCTAAAAACAAAAAATCTTCATCAATATTTTAATTAATTACAATGTTCTTGAAACACTGAAATTAAATGCTGTGCGATTACTTGAGCTGGTCTGCCTTCAATTTGGTGTCTTTCCACCATATTCACTAACTGACCATCTTTAAATAATAAGATTGCTGGAGAAGAAGGAGGATAAGGTAAGTGTAATTCTCTTACTTTATTGATTGCTTCTATATCAAATCCCGCAAAACTAGTTGTGATACGATCTGGTTTTTGAGTTGCGTTTGCTACTGCCATTAAAACACCTGGTCTACAAGCACCAGCAGCACAACCACAAACCGAATTAATCACAAGTAATGTTGTTCCTTCTTGCTTTACTGCATTTTCCACTTCAGCTGCTGTTGTTAAATCTTCAAAACCATTATCAACTAATTCAGCCTTCATTGGTAAAACAAACTCTTCAGGGTACATAACATCTACTATTTGAATCAAAATTAGGTGATTTAAAAATCTCTTACAAATTTGTTTTGGAGACTTTTAGGCAGTTAATAATAAGATAATATGCCATTTTGTCTTAAAAATAGAGTAAAATCGTGGAAATATTTAGATTCTGGACAGTATTCGAGACTATCTCAAATAACCCAATATCTTGAGCATGGATTGAGCAGTTTGTTCCTTCGCATAGACCCAATCAACTAGCTTTCCTGTTTTCGCATCTTTTTCTACTATAACATGCTTAGGAGATGGAATCAAGCAGTGCTTAATGCCACCATAACCGCTAATTTGATCTTGATAAGCGCCTGTATGGAAAAAACCTACATATAAAGGTTCATTATTCTCCTCCGCTTTATCTTCTAATAAATCATTTTTCAATTTTGGTAAGAATACTTCATTGATATGTTCTTCGGAATCATAATAATCATGACTATCGCAAGTAAGTCCACCAAGCACCACACGTTGATAATCATTCTCCCATTTATTCACCGGAAGCATTAAAAACTTTTCACCAATACCCCAGGTATCAGGCAGCGTAGTAATAAAAGAAGAATCAATCATATACCAACACTCTCTATCGTTTTGTTTCTTTTCTGCAAGCACTTTATAAATATGTGCCATGCTCTCTCCCACTGTAAAGCTTCCAAACTCGGTATAAATATTTGGCATAGGTACTCTTGCTTTCTTACATGCTTTTTTAATATTCAATACAATCTCATTAATCATGAATTGATAATCATATTCAAAACCCAAAGAATGTTTAATAGGGAAACCACCTCCAATATTAATAGAATCTAATTCAGGACAGATTTTTTTAAGCTGGCAATACAAGTTGATGATCTTGTTTAATTCAGACCAATAATAGATATCGTCCTTAATACCTTTATTTAAAAAGATATGCAGCATTTTTAATTGGAATTTATCTTCATAGCCCTCAATCTCATCTACATAAAATTCTAAAATATCCTTGGCCCTAATGCCTAAGCGTGAGGTATAGAAAGGGAAACTAGGCTCTTCTTCAGAAGCCACTCTAATACCTAATTTAAAAGGCTCCTTGGTATTACGCTTATAGAATTGTAATTCTTCTTTATTATCTAAAACAGGTATTACATTTTTGAAACCTGTATTAATTAATTTTGAAATTCTACTCATGTACAATTTCTGCTTATAGCCATTGCAGATAATGAAAATTTCTTTATTAATTTTTCTGCGCTTATACAATTGATTGATAATATCAATATCGTAAGCAAAAGAAGTTTCTAAATGTACATTATGCCCTAATGCTTCTTCTACAATAAATGAAAAGTGAGAGCTTTTTGTGCAATAACAATAAAAGTATTCTCCCTCGTATTTATGTTTCTTAAAAGCAGCCGCAAACATTTGCTTTGCTTTTTTAATTTGCATGCCAATTTTTGGCAAGTAAGTTAACTTTAAGGGAGTGCCATGTTTTTCAATGATGGCTTTTAAATCCACTCCATTAAATTCTAAATAACCGTTATCATCCACTTCAAAACCTTCTTGGGGAAAATGAAAGGTTTGATTAACCAACGAGGTGTAGGTATTGTTCATTTTTAAACAGGGTTAGCTTGTTATTTTTAGAGCACAAAAATAGTTCTTTGAACGGATATTGAGGATGGAAATTTTGGGCGGGAGTTAGGGCAGAAACTACCCTACCTATTTTATAAAAGCGGAGACCCCTAAAACCAAAAGCCCCCAGAGTACTCGGGGGCTTTAAAATCATTAGACGTATTTTAGTAGGTTTTATATTTTATAAAAACCTACTAAAACACAAATTCCCCCCGAGTAGTCGGGGGGAATTTAAAAATCATAAGAGGGAAAATTTCGAGCCTTTATATTTTATAAAAGGCGAGAAATTAACAAATCTACTTCACCGATTGAACCAAGGCTTTGAAGCTTGCTGGTTCGTTCATTGCTAAGTCTGCTAAAACCTTACGGTTTAAATCAGATCCTTTCTTTGCTAAAAGGTTAATGAATTGGCTGTAAGTAAGACCTTCTTCACGCACTGCTGCATTAATACGAGCAATCCATAAAGTACGGTACTCACGCTTTTTCAACTTACGACCTACATAAGCATAAGTCAAACCTTTCTCTAATACGTTTTTGGCAACGGTATAAACGTTTTTACGCTTACCATAAAAACCTTTTGCTTGTTCGAATATCTTTTTTCTTCTTGCTCTAGATGCAACGGCATTTTTTGAACGTGGCATAATTAATATTTTTTTGAATCCTGTTTTATCAAGTTGATGATCGGATCCGGTGAATTAAATTTTGTTTAAATAAACCTTACTTGGTTAAATGTTTGACTATCCTTTCAATCTTAATAAACGAAGAACGAAGTCTTTGTTAGTTGATCCAACAAGTCCTTTTTTTCTCATCGCTCTTTTGCGCTTTGTAGATTTTTTGGTAAGAATGTGTCTTTTGAAGGCTTTTTGGAAGGTGATTTCACCGGTTCCAGTAACTTTAAAACGCTTTTTCGCGCTCGAGTTAGTTTTAACTTTTGGCATTATATAATCTTTACGATTACTCCCTACTGGCGGCACTGCTCAGGCAGTGCACTTGTTGAGCCTTGTGGGAAATGGATGGCGAAGGTACGCGCAAATAGCGAGATGGCAAAAAAAATGAGCCATTCCGTGTTTAGGGATGACTCATTGTATAAATAGGTTGAAAATCAATGGTTTAACTTAAAACCGAACTCAAAAATTAATTAAGATGTTGGCTTCTTTTTACCACCTGCTTTAGGTTGGAAAATAGCAAACATTCTCTTTCCTTCTAATTTCGGCATACTTTCTAAGGTTCCTGCCTCTGCTAAACGCTCTGCAAATTTCAATAAAAGTAGTTGTCCTCTGTCCTGGAACATAATCGCACGACCTTTAAATTGAACATAGGCTTTCACCTTATTGCCGTCTTGTAAGAATTTTTCTGCGTGTTTTGCTTTAAAATCAAAATCATGGTCATCGGTACCTGGAGTGAAACGAATCTCTTTAATCTCAGATTGTTTTGAGTTCGCCTTCATCTCTTTTTCCTTACGCTTTTTCTCGTAAAGGAACTTCTTATAATCAATGACTTTACATACTGGGGGATCGGCTGTTGGAGAAATCTCCACTAGGTCCAAACCTTGGTCTGCAGCTATTTTCAAGGCATCTTGAGTGTTGTACACACCCACTGTAATGTTGTCTCCTACCAATCTGATTTGTGGTACTCGAATTCGATCATTAATTCGATGCTCTGGTTCTTGTTGTCTTTGAAACCTTGGGTTAAATCTGGGTCCTCTGTTCGGTAATGCCATTAAGTAATTAAACGTTTATTAAGTTTTGTAAAGATAGTCAATGTTATGATATAGGCGCTAATCTTTCTTTGATTTCTTCCAAGACCTGTTGTAGGAATAAATCCTTGTCTAGCATACCCAAATCACCTTTTCCTTGACGTCTTACCGATAATTTATTCTCTGCAACTTCTTTCTCACCAATCACTAGCATATAAGGCACTTTCATTATCTCGGTATCTCTAATTTTCTTTCCAATTTTTTCATTTCTGTCATCAATTTCTACTCTTACGCCTGCTTTTTTAAATTGAGCCAATACTTCTTCTGCATAAGGCATAAACTTATCACTAATAGGCAATATTTTTACTTGCAATGGTGCTAACCAAACTGGAAACTTACCTGCATAATGCTCTAATAAAAATCCAATAAAACGTTCATGTGTTCCTAAAGGAGCACGATGAATAATTAATGGGGTTTCAGGTTCGTTGTCTTTATTGGTGAAACTTAAGTTGAACCTTTTGCCTTGTGCAAAATCGACTTGGTTAGTAGCTAACGTAAATTCTCTTCCAATGATACTCCAAATTTGCACATCAATTTTTGGTCCGTAAAATGCACCTTCATCTTGTACTTCTACAAACGGCGTTCCTGTTTCAATTAATACAGCACGCACCATGGCTTCTGTTTCTAACCAAAGTTCAGGTTCGTTAATATATTTCTGTCCTAATTTTTTTGGATCGTGTAAACTTAAACGCATCACGTATTTATCAATGCCAAAAATTTTGAAATACTTTAAATACATTTCATTCACCGCTCTGAATTCTTGTGCAAATTGTTCTTTAGTACAATAAATATGCGCATCGTTCATGTGTAAACAACGCACACGCATTAAGCCAAATAATTCTCCACTTTGCTCATATCTATAACAAGTTCCATACTCCGCTAAACGAAGTGGCATGTCTTTATAACTCTTAGGCTCTGCATCAAAAATTTTATGATGATGCGGACAGTTCATTGCTTTTAAATAATATTTTGTGCCATCTAATTCCATGGGAGGGAACATACTATCTTGATAATAGGGTAAGTGACCACTCTTAATGTACATACTCTCTTTCGCTATATGTGGCGTCACTACTCGCTTGTAGCCTGCATCCTCTTCGGTTTGTTTGGCTAAATTTTCTAATTGTTCAATAATAATAGTTCCGTTCGGCATCCATAAAGGAAGACCAGGCCCTACATCATCATCCATTGTATAAATACCTAATTCTTTGCCTAATTTACGGTGATCTCTTTTTTTCGCTTCTTCTAACAATAATAAATATTCATCTAATTCTTTTTGATTCGGGAAAGTAATTCCATATACCCTTGTCAACATTTTATTTTTCTCATCCCCTTTCCAAAATGCACCAGCAATATTGGTAATTTTTATAGCTTTAATAAAACTTGTATTCGGAATATGTGGGCCACGACATAAATCGGTGAAAGCACCCTGAGTATAAAAAGTAATACTACCGTCTTCCAAGCCCGATAATAAATCTAATTTGTATTCATCTTTTTTCTCTGTGAAATAAGCGGTCGCTTCTGCCTTAGACATTTCTTTACGAATGTAGGCGTTGGCTTGCTTGGCTAATTCATTCATCTTTTTTTCAAGAGATAATACATCTTCTTCCCTAATGGTTTTATCGCCTAAATCGATATCATAATAAAAGCCTTTTTCAAGTGCAGGCCCTACCCAAAATTTAGCACCAGGAAATTGCATTTCCACGGCCTCTGCTAATAAATGCGCAGAAGAATGCCAGAAGGTATTTTTACCATCGGCATCGTCCCAGGTTAATAATTTTAAGGCGGCGTCCGCATTAATTGGACGCGTGGCATCATATACTTCCCCGTTTACCGAAGCCGCTAATACTTTCTTTGCCAATCCTTCACTAATTGATTTAGCAATACCTAATGCAGTAATGCCCTTTTCGTAGGAACGAACTGCGCCGTCTGGAAATTGAATTTGAACCATGTTTTTTATCTATAATATATGTCCGCAAAGGTAACAAATGCGGTTCATATTTTATACATAGCTTTGTAATATGCGCAGCCTTGTTTATTTAATACTTGCTTTTTGCATACCTACCCTAGTTTTAGGCCAAGACCTTACTGGGAAATGGAGAGGCTATTTTACACCCAGTAATGAGCTCGATGGAAAAATGGTTATCTATGAAATAGTCATTAAAGAAAACCCCGACCATACCCTTACAGCCAATACCTACTCTAGAATTTCAAATAATTTTACTGCCAATGCATTGGCTACAGGAATGCATTCTGAAAATACGCAACTAGTAAGTATTATAGAAACACGTTTTGACAAAATGAAATTGGTGGGCAATTTTCAAGCCTGTTTAATGTCCAATTTTCTAAGCTACCGATTGGTAAGAGGGCATGAAATTTTAGAAGGTACTTATACTGCCAATAACGAAACCTTAGGCAAAGACTGTGGAGGTGGAAAAGTATACTTAGAAAAAGAAGGGCTCATTGTAAAAGAGTTTAGTCCAAAAACAATTTTGCCTAAAAATAATATTACTGCCGAAGTCAATTCAAAAAAAACAATCCCTACAAGTATAGTAGCTACTAAAAATATTGAAAAAGAAAATAAACCGAAGCAAGCTAAGCAATCACTAGTTGTTAAAGAAGTTCTTACTAAGACAAATAAGTCTATTGCCATTCCAACTAAAACAACTCAAACTAGCAGCGCAGAGCATAATGCTGTTCCAATTAATTTAGTTCAAACTAATACTGTACAAACAAATACACCTGCAGTTAATGTACCAGAGAATAGCAAAGCAGCTGCCATTATTGAAAACAATACTATCACGAATACCAGCGCCAGCAAGTCTTCTGGACAAATACTACCTTGGGTTTTAGTCGGAAGAGAAAATAAATTAGTAAAGCAAGTCTTAGTGAATAGCGCTTCCATTAGTATTGACTTATACGATAATGGCACCATTGATAATGACACCATCATGATTTTTGATAATAAGAAATTATTATTAGATAATAGACGCTTAAGCTACAAGGCCACACACTTTGATATTAGTTTTTCTAACGAGATCAATAAACATGAAATTATTATTGTGGCTCAGAATTTAGGCACCGTTCCTCCCAATACTGCACTCATGGTAGTTAAAGACGGCAGCAGTAGGCAAGAAATTTATATTACTTCTACTTTAAGCGTTAATGCGATGATTCAATTTGAACTAAAAAAACAGAGTCCTTAAACTAGTTTTCTTGTAAAAACTGACTAGCCGTTATTTCAGCCTTATTCTCTTTATGATAAGGGTCATTCGCTGTTTTATTCCATCCAAACCAAATAAGTCCGTCTTCATATTTCGCATCCTGCACATTAAAAATATAGATACTTTTTTCTTTAAACCCTGTAGTCGCTAATAAGTTCAAAAATTGAATAGATACCATATTGGTAGCCATATGCATGCCTGCAGGACTTTCTTCTGCAAGTAAGCCTTGCAACTCTGCATTAATATTGGAAATTGATTGTTTGACTTGCTCATTCAAGGCGCTATCTTTAAAACCAATAAGACTTGCAGGGAAAGAATCGGTTAATTGAACTAGGGTTTTAGCTGCATTATATATATAGGCCGTGTCATCTGCAGCTACCCCTTTCATAAGTTCTTGATAATTCATAAGCAAGGGTAAACAAGCTTTATCGAAATTGGCCTGGTTATTTTGAGGGCTAAAATCCCATAATTCTTTACTCAGTGCTGGATTTTCTGAACTAGCACATCCTATCATGAAAAAAGCGAAAACTATAAATAAATAGGGCTTCATACAATCTTTTTCCAAATTTATGCATAATTAGATTGTCCAACTTGCTAACTTTGCGGTCTGAATTGAAAAAATATGCTAATAGGTTTACAGAATGTGACATTTGAGTTTGGGGCAAGAGTAATTGTGAGTGATGCAAATTGGTCGATCCAGCCGGGCGAACGCATTGGTTTAATTGGCTATAATGGTACCGGGAAGTCTACTTTGTTAAAAATATTGGTAGGTCAACTTACGCCAAGCAAGGGAACTGTCGAAAAAGGCAGAGATACCACCATTGGTTATTTACACCAGGACTTATTAAGTTTTGATACCAACGAGTCCATTACCGAAGTAGCCTTGGGCGCTTTTGAAAGAGTGCGCGAGCTTGAAAAAGAAGTAGAACAACTAGGTAAAGAATTAGAAGCTAATTCAGAGGACAACGATTTACTTATTAAATACACCGATGCCTTACACGAGATAGATTTATTAGATGGCTATAATATTAACCATAAAGCAGAGGAAGTTTTACACGGTCTAGGTTTTGCGATTAAGGATTTATCTCGCCCTTATAAAGAATTTAGTGGAGGTTGGAGAATGCGTGTACTACTTGCTAAAATGATTTTACAACAACCCGATGTATTATTATTAGATGAGCCTACCAACCACTTAGACTTACCAAGTATTGAATGGTTAGAAAAATATTTATTGCATTATAAAGGAAGTGTGGTAATTGTAAGTCACGATAAATACTTCTTAAATAAAATGGTGAATAAGATTGTGGAAGTATATCAACAAGAATTGCATTTTTATACGGGCGATTATGAACATTATGAAATTGAAAAAGAACAAAGAGTAGAAATACAACAACGCGCTTTTGAGAACCAACAGGATTATATTAAGCAGCAAGAAAAGTTTATTGAAAGGTTTAAAGCCAAGGCTTCTAAAGCTGCACAAGCGCAATCTATTCAAAAGCGATTGGATAAATTAGATGTGATTGAAGATGTTAAAATTGAGAGACCCAATATTAGAATTAATTTTGCGGTAGATAAAACACCAGGCAAGGTATTAGTAGACTTAAAAGGTGTGGGCAAAGCATTCCCAAATGTTCAAATTTTAGATAATGCCTTTGCTGAAATTGAAAGAGGTGATAAAATTGCACTTATTGGTGCGAATGGAAAAGGTAAGTCTACCCTACTTAGAATTGTAGCAGGTATGGAAAAATTTGAAGGAGAAAGAGTTTGGGGACATAATGTAGAGGAAAGTTTTTATGCGCAGCACCAATTAGAGTCTCTGAACTTGAACAATACCATTTTAAAAGAAGTGCAAGAATGTGGCACTAAGAATACTGAATTAGAATTGCGTGCACTATTAGGTTGCTTCTTATTTGGTGGCGATGAGATTGATAAAAAAATTAAAGTTTTAAGTGGAGGAGAAAAAGCAAGAGTAGCCCTTACGAAAACTATTATTAGCAAAGCCAATTTCTTAATGCTAGATGAGCCTACGAACCACTTAGACATGGTCACTGTAGAATTATTAGCAGAAGCCCTTACAAAATATGATGGCACCATTATATTAGTAAGTCACGACCGTTATTTCATTTCAAAGACAGCCAATAAAATTTGGGAAATTGAAGATGAAAAAATTATTGAATTCAAAGGAGATTATAAAGAATGGTTAGAGTGGAAAGAAAGAATGGCCAAACAAAAAGCACAATTAGCGGAACCTACAAAAGCTACTAATAAAGATACCCGCAAGCAACACAAACAAGAAGCCCCAGCTGTAGTGGAAGTTAAACCTCAAGCCATTGACAAGGATTTACAAAAGCAAATACAAAAACTACAAAAAGCCATTGCGCAAATTGAGCATAATATAGAAACTTTACATACTGAAAAAGCTGCCATTGAATTAGAAATGGCCAACCCTGCTATTTATGCAGACCCTGCCAAAATGCATGTGGTAGAAAAAAGCTACCAAGATAAAAATGCATTAATTAGGTCTATGAACAAGGAATATGAGATTGCTTTTAACGATTTATTAATACTTGAAAGCAAATAAAAAGGGTTAAATTACATTGTCATGAATTTACACCAACATAGTAAAAGCCCTTATCATTTTGCATGGATATATGCTGGCTTAAATCCTATGCCCGACCACTAGCTTCGCTTATTTAATTTTACGATTTTAACTTTCTTTCCTATTCACCTTTAAATACATTTTAAAGGCTTTTTGGGTTTCTATTTAATGGTTTTCATTACAGCGTTGTTACATAAAATTATACAAAAGATGCAACAGAATATATTATCCGTTCATTCAGAAATTGGTGAACTTAAAAGATTACTAGTACATAGTCCTGACAAAGGTTTGGGCAAGGTCATACCCTCAAAAGCACAGGATTGGTTATTTGAAGATATTGTTCATTTAAAAAGTATTCGTGAAAATGAATATGATTATTATACCAAACTTCTACTCTATTTTTTAGACCCAGAAAAAATGAAAGCGGGTATGCGTACTATTGACGACCCAAAAAACGATAGAGCATTTTATAAACCGGGTCACCCTCAATTTCACGGCTCTGAAAAAGTATTAGAAATTGAATGGTTATTAGCTAGTATTTTAAATGATGTCGATATCAAAAATCAACTCATTGCAGCGGTGGCTGCCATTGAAGGCTGTAGTTATTTACTACAAGAAGCATTAAAAAATTATACACCCGCAGAACTTGCTTCTACTTTTTTATCGGGTGTAGATAATAAAAACGAATTAATTTTCCCTCCTATTCCTAATTTTATTTTCACCAGAGACATTGGCATTGTCATTAAAGACCATTTAGTTTTAAACAAGCCGGCCAAATTAGCTAGAAAAAGGGAAGCCCTATTTGCTAAGTATTTATTTCATCATCATCCTTTATTTAAAAACAGTTCTTCCAATATTATTGAACTATCTCAAAAAGATCCCATTGCACTTTTAAATGAAAAAGAGAGTGAGGAGAAAGTAACACTTGAAGGAGGAGATATTATGATGATATCCCCTGAGCATGTAATTATTGGCGTAAGTGAAAGAACAAGTATGAGTGCTGCCATTCAACTCACTGAAATATTATTTAGCAAAGCACTGGTGGATAAAATAAGCATTGTAAAGATTCCTAAAAAAAGAGACTACATGCATATTGATACCATATTTACGCAAGTCAAAAAAGACACCTGGGTGATATTAGGTAATTTTTCAAAAGAGGGATTACATGACAAAAAAAATAATCAAGTAAGTCAATATTTCAAGAGTACTCAAAAAGAATCGGTGACTATTTGGAAATTTGAAAGAGCTAAACAAAATAGCCCCACTATTATCAACGACTTAGAACAACTCCTAGATGAAATAAGTAAAGAAGATTTTGGTTGCAAGAACGGAGCTCAATTTATTTACTCAGGCAATAATGAATTTCCTTATAATGCTAGAGAACAATGGACAGATTCTTGTAATGTACTTGCATTAAAAGAAGGTGTGGTACTTGGATACGATAGAAACGATAAAACCGTAGAAGCCTTTAAAAACAAGGGTTTTGAGGTAGTAAACGTGAAAGAATTATTAATAGATTTTGAAAAAGGAATTAAAAGTCCAAGCACCATTCAAAACACTATTATTCTTATGCCTTCTTCAGAATTATCCAGAGCAAGAGGTGGCTTTCATTGCATGAGTATGCCTATTGAAAGAAAGGCTATCTAATATAATTTATTTTAATAAAAGTAGTATATGGAAATTTTAATGGTTCGTCCTTACCAATTTTATTTTAATCAGCAAACGGCTGCGAATAATTTTTTTCAATCCAATATCAATATTGAAAATGCTAATGAACTAGCCATTGCTGAATTTGATACGATGGTGGAGAAATTACGTGCCCATCAAATAAAAGTAAAAGTGGTACAAGACACCAAAGACCCTTCTACCCCAGATTCTATTTTCCCTAATAATTGGCTGTCTACACACAAAGGTGGAACCCTCTGTTTATATCCCATGTTTGCAAAAAACAGAAGAGCGGAAAGAAAAACTACCGTAATTGATTTTCTACAATCGAATTATAAAATTCAAAACACATTGGATTTAACTGACTTAGAAAAAGAAGGAACCTTTTTAGAAGGTACTGGCAGTATGGTATTAGATCATGAAAATAAAATAGCCTATGGCTGTATATCGGAGAGATTAGATAAAGAAGCCTTTGAAAACTGGTGTATGCAAATGCAATTCAAACCTATCTGCTTTAAAGCGGTAGATGATAAAGCACAACCCATTTATCATACCAATGTAATGATGTGTATCGCAGATAAATATGTGGTGATTTGTTTAGAGAGTATTGCTGATGAACTAGAAAAGCAAATTGTGCTTGAAAGTTTTTTACAAACCAACAAAGAACTCATTCCTATTAGCCAGGATCAACTGAATCATTTTGCAGGTAATATGTTGCAAGTATTCGATATTCATGAAAAACCTCATTTAATCATGTCGGAACAAGCCCATACCTCCTTAAAAACCGAACAAGTAAAAAGCTTAGAAAAATACAACCCCATCCTACCCATTTCTATCCCTACCATTGAAGCTTTAGGAGGTGGTAGTACAAGATGTATGATGGCTGAAATCTATTTAATGAATAAATAATATAGCCTTCATTGCTCAATTTCTTTGCAATTCTTTGATTAGAATCACTTTAGATCTAATTTCCCCCTATTTAATAACAGGCGTTAGCATGACAAAACTGTTCATAAATTGAATGGAAAATTGGGCTCAATTGATTAAATTTGTAGCTCGGTTTCTTTTACATCGTATTGGTTTGATATTGTAAATCAATACATTAATGAACAATTGAAAATTATGTCTGCTAAAAAAGTAAGCAAAATCGCAGTTTTAACCTCTGGTGGAGACGCCCCCGGTATGAATGCCGCCATTAGAGCCGTTGTTAGAACTAGCGTTTATCATGGGTTACAAGTATTTGGGGTAGCAAGAGGATATAATGGAATGATAGAGGATGATATCTTCGAAATGGATTCAAAATCGGTTGGAAATATTATTCAAAGAGGTGGTACCATTTTAAAAACAGCAAGAAGCGCACAATTCTTTGAAACAGAAGGAAGAAAAATTGCCTACGAGAATTTAAAGAAAAGAGGCATTAATGGAATAGTAGTTATTGGAGGTGATGGAAGTTTTAAAGGCGCCCAAAAATTTAGTCATGAATTTGATATTCCTTGTATTGGTATACCAGGAACCATTGATAAAGATATTGCAGGTAGTGATTTCACTATTGGTTTTGATACAGCAGTGAACACTGCAGTAGAAGCCATAGATAAAATTAGAGACACTGCCGATGCGCATGACCGTTTATTCGTTGTAGAAGTAATGGGACGTGATGCAGGTTATATTGCACTTCATAGTGGTATTGCCACAGGTGCAGAAAATATATTAATTCCAGAATCGAAAACAGATATGGAAGCCATGATTGCTTCTTTAACAGAGAAAGAGAAAAGAAAA